>DATBWL010000080.1:0-3428 GCA_036514795.1 Minisyncoccota bacterium | reverse complement strand
CGACAGTGGAAATCATGACCGAAAGCTATTTCTTCAAAAAAGTCAGCGCCGAGGAGGATCAGACTATCAGCTTTTATCGAAACACTGGACCAATTTCTTTCGTTTTAGGTCCAATATTGGCAGGCATCTTCTTATCCTTCTTTCCTTTTCAATATTTATTTATCGCACTGGCGGTACTCTTGCTCTTGGGGCTTAAGTACACGGCTGAGATCAAAGACACTGCATGAAGGCAAAATATTTGCCGAACAATTTTATGAGAATCAATAAATACTTAGCAGAAAAAAATTATACCACTCGCCGAGGCGCCGATGAATTGATCAAACAAGGTCTAGTCTTAATCAATGGCCGAAAAGCGGTCTTGGGCGACCAAGTTAGCGCCGAAGACAAGGTTATAGTCAGCGCAAAAGTTCATCAAAAAAAATATATTTATTTAGCTTACAATAAACCTGAAGGCATCGTGACTAATCTACCGCAAGGCGGCGAGAAGGAAATTAAAGATAATATCAAAACTAAACATGGAGTCTTCCCCGTCGGCCGCCTCGATAAGGACTCCAGCGGACTCATAATACTCACTGATGATGGCCGGATCACTAAACCCCTGCTATCGCCGGAGCGCGAGCACGATAAAGAATACTTGGTGAAAGTCGACAAAACCTTTGATGAGAATTTTTTAGAAAAAATGGCGGGCGGCATTCAAATCAAGAAACCGGACGGTCGCTATAAAACCAAGCCAACAGAAATCAAACGGCACAGCCGAGACTCTTTTAAGATTATTCTAACTGAAGGTAAGAAGCGCCAAATCCGCCGGATGTGCGAGGCCTTGGGCTACCGGGTCAAAGACTTGAGAAGAATCCGAATTATGAATATCAATATCGGCACTTTAAAGCCCAACGAGCACCGCACCCTAGGCGGCTCCGAACTCAAGACATTCCTAAAAAATCTAGGGTTTAAAGCTTAGACAAAAGCTGGAATCTTTATTTTAAATTCAGCCGGCTGTTTTTGTTTGATTTGAGAAGAAGCTCCTAAAACTTCAATTCCTAAAACATTCCCTTTTTTGTCCACATCAACCAACATCTTGTCAGTCATTTTAACAGTTTTAAAAACCTTACCCTTGTTGTTTAAGTAAATATAGATGGTATCTGCAATTTTATCGTAATTTATTTTCATAAGTAATATAAAGTTATGATTAATGTTTTAGTAACCGATTCAACGCAAATGATTTCCAAGGTCTGATTGCTGAATTTCTTCCCTATCTGCCTTTTATCTTCATAAGTCGGCTTATTGTAATCGGAATTTTTTAGCACTTGCTGAATCTTAAGCATGCTGATGCCTCTTTCTTTCATTCGCAATTTAGCGTGATCAGTCAAATAAATCTTCATTTATTTCATTATACCAATTTACCACATCCTCCCCACCTTGACAATACCTGCTTTTTATTTTTAATATTTAAGACTGCGGGATAGGCGGCGCCGAACTCAAAGAATTCTTAAAAAACCTGAAGATTATTTAATCTCCTCGATTAAACCTTTTTCTATAATATTATGAATTTCTTCTGAGTAAGTTTGGAGTGCGAAATCGTGAACAAAGGCTTTCAGGTCTTGCATTTCTATTTCCATATCCTTGAAAAACGGCTTCAGGGTTTTTAGCGTGAATGCCCAAGCGTCTCTTTCTGATTTCAAAACAACAGAGAGATCATCTTTTGTGAGTTTGAAGGCATTAGAGCCGTATAGATCGCTAGACATTTTGAAATCTCTATTTGCTTTCAAAAAATCCCTCTGATTTTGATCATTCATCTTACCATATTTTAAAACATGACCAGTTTCGTGAAATATCGTCAAAATTGTTTTCGGATTAATCTTAAATTCATTGATGAGTAAAATGCCATTTTTCAAATCAACCGCACTGATCAGCTGATCTCCGGTTGAAGAGAAATATACTTTGTATCCTGCTGGTAATAGATTAAACAGATCTATTTTGTCTTGGCTGTTTTTTAAGGAATAATCAGTCAATTCTTTGAAAGATTGGGGCTTGAACCGCATCATCTCAACAATGCGCTGGTCTTTCTTTTCAAGCTGTTCAATATCTTTGATTTTATTTATCAAAAGATGTTTCGGTAAATCCTGATAATTAAACGATAAGTTTAACTTTCCTTTTTCCAAACTGACCTGATCTTGATCTTTATATTCAACCGTAGTAAATGGCTGCTCCAGTCTTTCTATAGACTTTTTAAATTCGCCTCGCTTTTCTATCTTACGTAAGAAATATTCGCCGGATGATTTCATAGGATTAGTATACCAGAAGTCTGAAGATTATTTAGCGCTATAATATTCGAAAAGCGCTTTGATGCCGGCCAGATTCCGCTCCCATTCAATGGTCTCGTGAGTGACAAGCTCCACGGTGATCGCCGGAATGCCTATGGAAGCGAGCCATCCTTCCGCATCGCCGGTCACTTGATAGGCGTCAAATGAATCATTGGCCGGATACCCGGCCGCCTTTGAATAGGCTCTCATAATATCAAGCGTCGCCGGCAAAATGCCAGCCTGACACTCTGAGGCATACACTGCGTTCGCTTGGCTGTGCCAGAAGACAACAGCAGTCGGACGATTGTCGAGGGTAAAATTTCGGATTGCCCGAGCTTCCGGCTCAGAAAAAGCCGCCGTCCCGCCACTGACAGTGTTCCCTTTCCACCTTCCCTCCGGCTGCCATTTACAATCAAAATTGCGGTTAAGATCAACCGTATGCGCGTTGAATCGTCCCGGCTCAGCGGATCCATTAGGTGGCGCATCGGATGCCGTAAAGCGACCTTCTTTGCCTATTACCTTATATACTCCGTCTGGATTAGCGGATGGAATCACGGTGACGGTCAGATTGGAGGGGATGAATCCCGGATTGACGCTGAGATAGTCCATAAATTTATAGGACAAAAGCACGCTATTCCACTCATACCCGCCGTGGATGCCGCCGACAAACAAAAGGTGCGTTTTACCGCGTCCAAATGTGTAGGATTCGATTAAGCGACCCTCTACCGACAAGCCAATTGTTTTATATTTCGAATCAAGATTCTTTGGTGTTTCAGCTGGCGCCCCGGGTAACGGTTCCGACACCTCCTTGTTCAGGTTAAAAAGAACAGGTACGCCAATAACTAGCGCCGCAATTACAAAAACTATCGTAATAATCGACTTTGAAAAAAAAAGTCGCATTATTTAGCGTAATACTGCAGGAGCGCTTTAATGCCGGCTAGGTTTTTGTCCCATTCAGTATCCTCATGGTTAGTGAGAAGAACACTAATAGCCGGAATTTTTATTTTGGCCAACCAATTAACCATATCACCCGTTATTTCATAGAAATTAAATTCTTCATACCCTTTATAACCGGAGGCCTTGGCAAAAGTATCGGTGAGGATGCGTGTTTGAGCCAAAACTCCATCG
>DATBWL010000079.1:0-4946 GCA_036514795.1 Minisyncoccota bacterium | reverse complement strand
GGACATAATCAATACAGCATTGCCAGAAGGATTGGAAGAGAAAAGATCTCAGAATTTGAGAATCTGGATACTGAGAATTCTTTGGCAAGCATTATTGAAATTGGAAAAACTCCTTTCGGAGAAAAGATTCTATTTTCAATAGAACCAGACACATTGATAAAAATTGTCAGAATCGGCAAAAAAGATGATGGCCCGGAATCAATCTTGTTTTATTGGAATGGATACATAACCAGTACCTCTCTTGAAAATCAACAAGAACCGGACATTAAAGCATTGCTTGTCATAGCCGATGAAACTCATATTCGAACAGAGGCGAGCAAAGCCCTTTCATGTAAAAATTGAATGACCTGAATCTTTAATCCCCCTGTTTTTAAACAGGGGGATTTTTTATTTGATTTAGCGAATCATGCCGCGTAAGTCGATTAGGCGCGGTGCTTGATTTCGTCTTCTAGTTTATTTAGGAAGTCGTCGGGGGAGATATTATGTTTCTCGCCGGAGCGGGATTCTACGGTGAGGGTTTTAGATTCCACTTCTTTGTCGCCGATGACGATAGCATAGGGGATTTTGGCGAGTTTGAAGGCTCGGATTTTTTTGCCAAGACTTTCATTATCTAAATTAAGTTCTGCTCTAATATCAACACTTTTTAATTTCTCAGATACTTCTTTCGCGAATTTATGGTGCGCCTCCCCGATCGGTATGACCGACACTTGGACCGGGGAGAGCCAAGTAGGGAAAGCGCCGGCCAAGTGTTCTATCAAGATGGCGAGGAAGCGCTCGATGGAACCCATGATGGCCGCGTGGATCATCACGATCCTTTCCTTTTCGCCTTTTTCATTGATGCAGTTGAGGTCGAAACGCTCCGGCATGTTGGAATCAAGCTGGATCGTCGCCACCTGCCATTCTCGACCGAGGGAATCCTTGGCCATAAAGTCTATTTTAGGCCCGTAAAATGCGGCTTCACCCACGGCCTCAAGGGCAACTTCACCCTTTTTCATAACTATGCTTCGCAGTTCTTCCTCCGCTTTGAGCCAAACTTTTTCAGTGCCGAGATAGGCAGACATATTTTTGGGATCATGAAGCGATAGTCTCGGCGTCAGAATAAAACCGAAAGAGCCGTAGAATGTTTTGACGATATCGTATATTTTGGAAATTTCTTCTTTTACTTGGCTTGGTCTACAAAAGACATGCGCGTCATCTTGAGTGATAGACCGCACGCGGGAAAGTCCGGCCAGCTCGCCTGTCTGTTCGTCGCGATAAACCTTGGTCGTGGAAGCGTATCTTTCCGGCATTTCCCGGTAACTCCACTGTTTTCTGGCGAAAATTTGCGTATGGTGCGGACAATTCATTGGTTTCATGGCAAATTCATGTCCCTCGCGCGTGGTTATTCTAAACAGATCATCTTTAAATTTATCCCAATGCCCGCTGGTCTCATATAATTCTTTTTTCGTAATGTGCGGAATATCGACTCGTTTATAGCCGACCGCATGGCGGAGTTCCCAGACAAAATTATCCAGCAAATCCCTTATCAGAGTGCCATTGGGGGTCCAGAGAGGAAGACCAGCGCCGACAAGTTCAGAAAAGGTAAAAAGGTCGAGTTCACGACCGAGTTTTTTATGGTCTCTTTTTTTGGCTTCCTCGATTTGTGCTACATATGCTTCAAGTTCTTCTTTAGATTCGAATGCCAAACCGTAGATGCGGGTCAGCATTTTATTTTTCTCATCACCCCTCCAATAAGCGCCGGCGACGCGGTCTAGTTTGAAAGAGTCCGGTTTTATTTCTTTAGCCGGATTTTCTAAGTGTCCGCCTCGGCAGAGATCGGTAAATTTGCCTGAAGTGTAAAGAGTTATTTTTTCACCTTTGTCCGCGATTTCTTGAATGAGTTCTAATTTGTATGGATTATCTTTGTAGGTTTCCAGTGCTTCTTTTTTTATTATTTCTTTTGACTCAAAGACTTTCCAAGATTTCAAAATCTCCCGCATCTTCTTCTCTATTTTTGGCAGGTCTTTATCTGAAGGGGATTGGCCTTCCGCAAAATCAAAATCGTAGTAAAAGCCGTTATCTATTGCCGGGCCGATGGTGTTTTTAGCGTCCGGGTACATTTCCAGCACAGCCGCCGCCAACAGGTGAGCGAGCGAGTGCCTTAAATTGTGAAGTTTGTCTGTTTTCTCAGCCATAATACCCTTATATCTTATCACTTTTTGATGATAAACTTGCCTTGACAAATATCCTAAAATATGATTTAATTAAAACAGAAACCGGCCCGAACGTACCGTTCGGTACGGGCGGGTCATTAAAAACAAAAAAATGAATAATATTTTAAATTTTAAACCCAGTTATGCCTCTTTTGGCGCTGGCTATTTTTTAAATCACGAGAAAGAGCAAATAGACGTAATGTTGGCCCTAAGCCAATATGGCGATTTGCCTTACGGCTTTCCTGGAGGTAAAGAAAATGCCGAAGATGGCAAAGATCCTATCAAAACGGCTAACCGAGAATGGGACGAAGAAAGTAGACTACGACTCATCAACCCCTCCTTGTTCTATACCCACAGGAGAAGGAATGATGATGGTAGTGGCAGTGGTTTTTCTAACTACTTTTATCATTCTCAAGAAGAGGGCAACAGAAGAGAGCCCCAGGCAGCAAAAAAGGATTCGATCAAGGAAGTGAAATGGTTTTCCATGCTCGAAGCCGAAGCCATGCCGCTCAAACTCTCGCATCTCGGGGCGCTGATTGAGCTCTGCTATCACCTTGAAGAAACTCAAAAAGACAGCGAAATGGCGATGGCTTATTTGAAAAAGTTGGCGCTTAAAATGTTTGTTCGCCCCTCAACTCTTTGGGGGACGAACAGGATCAAGGAAAAACCCTATGTGACTCCGTATTTGAATCGGAACCCGAATGGCTACTTTCCTTGGCACTCATTCATTAAGGAATTTCAAGGTCTGAACATGGCCGCCTAAAGTGTTTGATCAGCCGTCCCAATCGAAATTGGGACGGCTTTTTGTTTACCCTGCCTGTCCGCCAAAGCCTTAGCGTCGGCGGAAGTGAAGTCGAAGGGTTGTGTTTTTTATTAAATTTGATACTATATTTGATTATGGTAGTACGAATGCGACACACCAGGGCCCATACGGCCAACCGAAGGAGCCATCACGCCCTGAAAGGCAGGAGTTTTTCCAAATGTGCCAATTGCGGATCTGCTAAACTGCCGCACAAGGTTTGCTTAAATTGCGGTTCATATAAAGGCAAGCAAGTGATCAATAAAATCAAAGAAATCGAGAAAAAGCAGAAGAAAGCCAAGGAAAAGAAATCCAAGAAATAATTTATCAGTAGCTTCATTTCTTAAAATTTTTTCCTCCTGCGCCCTTCCCGGAGTACCGGGCGGGACCCTCGGAGATAAAAAATTTCAAGAAATTTCGCTTACAAAAATGGCCAACAGGCACCTTTCAAGATCAATAGTTCTTCAAACCCTCTTTGAGTGGGATTTTAACGGGCAAAAAGACACCGACATCAAAGAAGCGCTCGGACGCAATATCAAGGAATTCGCGCCCGGTCTTGAAGATTCCTCCTTTATCGAAAAATTAACTGAGACAGTCGTAATAAAAATAAAAATAATAGACGAGATCATCACGAAGGCCGCTCCGGAATGGCCGATAGAAAAGATCTCCGCCGTCGACAGGAATATTTTACGTTTAGGTTTAACTGAGCTTCTTTTTGGCGATCGGGCAGAGGTACCGCCAAAAGTCGCCATCAATGAGGCGATCGAGTTGGCCAAGACTTTCGGAGGAGAAAATTCCGGCAAATTCGTCAACGGAGTTTTAGGCGCGGTTTACAAAGAAATGGGCGAGCCGGGTAAAGATCAAGTGAGCAAGAGAAAAAAGCCGAAATTCGAAACTGATCCAGCCAAAATGCCACTCGAGAAATTAGGCGGGGCGGTCATTTATTCGATTCACGAAGGAGAGAAATATCTGGCTTTGGTGCACGACATCTTCGGCTATTGGACCCTCTCCAAGGGCCACATCGAGGAAGATAAAGATGAAAAAGAAGGCACCCAAATTGAAATTAAGAAAGAGCTGGGTATCGACATTAAAATAAAGGACACCTTGGGCGAGAATGAATATATCGCCACTCATCCCGAGAAAGGCAAGCGCCGAAAGCATGTTTATTATTTTTTAGGTGAGGCAACGTATCAGGATCTGCAATTAGAAAAAACCGGGGGCGGACTCGACGATGCCCGATGGTTCAAACTCGGGGATATACCGGAATTAAAGATTTATGACGATATCTTGCCAATTATTACTAAAGCGATTAGTATTATTGCCAAATGACCGATTTTTCCAAATTTGAGGAGAAAACAAAGATTTCTTTCAAGGATAAAAATTTATTAAAACAGGCTTTCGTTCACCGTTCCTACATCAACGAAAACCCCAAATTAGGGCTAACCCACAACGAGCGTCTGGAGTTTTTGGGCGACGCAGTCTTAGAGCTGGTAGTGACCGAAGAACTCTTTAAAAAATACCCGACTCAAACAGAAGGGGAATTGACTTCTTATCGTTCTGCCTTGGTCAACGCGGTGATTATTTCGGAGGTTGCCCAAGCCCTCGGCATGAATGATTTTCTCCTGCTTTCCAAGGGCGAGACTAAAGACACCGGTCGGGCCAGGCAATATATTTTGGCTAATACTTTCGAGTCTTTCGTTGGTTCGCTCTATCTTGATCAAGGTTATGAAAAAGCTAAAGGGTTTATCGCCAAAAATCTGTTGACTCGCATTGATGATATAGTTTCCAATAAGCTTTGGCAGGATGCCAAAAGTTTTGTTCAGGAAAAAGCGCAGGAACATCTGGGCGTCACGCCGAACTATAAAGTGTTGAAAGAAACGGGTCCTGACCATGACAAGCATTTCGTCATCGGCATTTTCTTTGGCGAAGATTTGATTGCCGAAGGCAAGGGCAAG
>DATBWL010000078.1:0-7558 GCA_036514795.1 Minisyncoccota bacterium | reverse complement strand
ATTTGCTCAAAACTTCTGGAAGACGCCTTGAAGGAATGCGAAGCTCAAGGTGCCAGTGTTGAGAATATAAAGATAATAGACTTGAATCTATCTTTCTTTCACGGCAGAAATGAAAAAATCCCGCCCGAAGGGCTCGAGCTGCTTTGGGCGAAGATCAAAAAAGCCGACGGATTCATATTCGCAACCCCGGTGCATTGGTTCAATATGAGCGCTCCGATGAAGAATTTTATTGATTGGTTCACGACCTTCGAATCAATAGGTAATTTTCCCTTAGAGGGAAAAGTCGCCGGCATCATCGCCACTTGCGAGGAAGACGGCGGACAGAAGACCATCACTGACATTATCGCTCCGCTCATGCATCAGGGAATCATTTTTGCCCCGTATCCGGGAGTCTTTTTCAATAAAAACATGAATCAAAAAAGCGAAGACAATTGGATGAACGAAGACATTAAATTACTCGGGAAAAATATGATCAAAATGATCGAACTTCTTAAATCTAAAAAGACTGATTGGGGTTATTAAAAATCCTATTTTCTGATATAGTCACACCTATGAAGCAAGAGAGGATATATATATACGGCAAGCATGCGCTGATGGAAGCTTTGAGGAACGCGCCCAAGGCGGTGGACAAGGTGTATTTGGAAATGCGCCAAGACAAAGAAATTGAAGCGCTTGTAAGCAAGCTTGGCCTGTCTGTCGGCAAACTATCAGAAGGCATGGGCGAAGGGGTAGAGAGAGGCGCTAAGCATCAGGGCGTCATCGGCCGAGTTGCTCTATCACGACTCGTTCGTCCGTATCAGGAATTCATAGGCTCGCTTAAAGTTACTCCCGACACGGCGTTAGTTGTCTTAGGAGAGATCCAGGATCCGCAGAATGTCGGCGCGATCATCAGGAGCGCCGCAGGTTTCGGCATCGCGGGTGTTCTGATCCCCGAACATAATCAAGCGCCTGTGACCGGTGCGGTGGTAAAAGTCTCGGCCGGGATGGCTTTCCGTATTCCGCTGGTGGCTATTGGCAATGTGAATGAAACTCTGCGCGATCTCAAAAAGAAGGGCTTTTGGATCTATGGTTTGGCGGGTGGGGCTAAACAGACAGTGGGGAATGAAAAATTTGAAGAGCCAACTGTATTTGTCTTAGGCAATGAATCAACCGGCATCAGAGTTAAAACCTTAGAAGTTTGTGATATTCCTCTTTCTATCCCAATGAACCCTCAATGTGAATCTTTAAACGTGGCCGCTTCGGTCGCCGTCGCCCTCTACTCTTGGAGTGTCAGGCATCCTAACGCTTTAAAATAGTTAAATTATTGATATAATCATTTTATGAAAAAGATTGTAATAATAGGTAACGGAGCTATCGGACACGCGATTTTACATTTGTTGAAAGACCGCGGTTACAACATTGCAGTTTGGGATAAAGATCATGCGAAGAATTTAAGTGGAAAACGCTTGGACGAAATTCTGCCTGATGCGGATTTTTGTTTCTTATGTATTCCATCTTGGTTTATGGAAGAGGCGCTGGCGGAAATTTCTATCGCTGTAGATCCTAAGACTATTCTCATCTCACTTTCTAAGGGCTTGAATGCCATATCTCACCAGTCAATGGATGAACTCATCGAAGGAGAATTGCCCGATAATCGCTACGCCTTGTTTTCTGGACCCATGCTGGCGGCCGAGATCATGAATGATCAGGGCGCTTTAGCCGTAGTCGCGACAAAAAAGAAAGAGACATATGAAGAAATTAAGGATTTGTTTAATGGATCAAATATCAATCTAGAATATTCTAAAGAAGTTCACAGTGTCGCTCTCTCTGCGGTATTGAAAAATATTTATACGCTCTTGATCGGCATGTTGGACGGCCTAGGCGAAGGAGAGAACACTAAGGGGTATTTTTTCGCTAAAGCCACAAACGAAATTATCGAGATTATGAAAATATTGAAGCTAGATCGAGATACTGCCCTAGGGGTTTCCGGTTTGGGAGATTTCATCGCCACGGCTTCAAGCGAGCGTTCGCAGAACAGATCGGTAGGAGAAGAGATAGCCAAGACCAGTGCGGTGACCAAGCGGAGCGAAGGCTTGATTTCTTTGCCCTCGATCCTCAAACTTGTCGGTGCCAAAAAGAAAAACCTGCCGTTACTTTCCCTTCTTGAACGAATAGTCATCGATAACAAATCGGCCAAATCCGAAATCTTCAATTACTTAACTAAACAATAAAAAAACCATCAGCATTGATGGTTTTTTGTGTTCTCTAAGGGTATTGCACCCCACTTCTTTAATTAGGGGAAGAACTTTTATATATCAACTTTAAGCTCTCCAACGAGCACCGATGGACCCCGTAACGGTGTTGAGTCGAGGCATATCTTCAAATATCTTTCTACGCCCATAGTATCATATAATCCTTGACAAGTCAAGTCGCCTATGCTAGATTTTAGGCAGTAAAAACAAGTTCTAAACAATTAAATATTCAACGAAAATGAAGAAAAATAAAGCGCTTATTGAGGCGGCTGTTAATTGGTTTGTAGAAAAACTAAAACAGCCTGCTAGGGAAGGATTGCCCGGAGATCGAGAAAGTCATCAATCTTTGATGTATATGTTTAGTAGAATCATGGTCCAAAAAAATGATCAACCATCTGAGGCAAAAATTGAAAATTTCAGAAAACTTTTAATTAAATACCTGGAGGGTGAAGCAAAAAATGGCCGAGATCGCGTAAACCTAAGCACTGATTACAGCCCCGAGTGGCCCTTATCAGATATTTGTGTCAAAACAGGAATTACTGGTTTGGAGTTTCCACAAAAAATGAATATGTGGATTAACTTTAAAGATGGTACTGTAACTTGGCGACAAGTTCACGGCCATGAAGGACAAATCTTTCCGGTAGTAAAAGTACAGAAACAAAAAGTTCTACATTAATTCATTTTTCGCCAAAAGCCTTCTCAATTTGAGAAGGCTTTTTATATAGGGTTGACAGAAGAGAGTATTTAGTATAGTATGTGGGGGTAAGCAAATCTCCAATGTTTTTGTTTCGAGGGTTCATCTCTCTGAATATAGAGGCACTAGTCTTTATTAGAAAACTGCCGAGACTAGTCGCCTTACGCATTTAATATATGCGACTAAAAAATAATAATGTTCAAAAGAACTTTTAAGCGTCCGTCTCATCATGGCGGTAGTAATAATAATAGTAACCGTTCAGCTCACGGAGGCCACAGACGACCTTCATCAGGAGGCGGATTTAAAAATGGCGGCAGAGGCGGCGGAAGAAATTTCAGCCAGCGTATTGATGTTTCCAAATTTATAAACAAAGCAGTCATCACCGAAGAGGTGACTGTTTTTAAGCCTGAGCACAACTTCATTGATTTCAAGATTGATGACCGCTTGAAAAGCAATATCCTTAAAAAAGGATATGTCACCCCTACGCCTATTCAGGACCGGGCTATTCCGCATGCGCTATTGGGCTCTGATATTGTCGGCATTGCCAATACTGGCACGGGCAAGACGGCGGCCTTTTTGATTCCGCTGATTGATAAAGTTATCAAGAATCCTAAAGAATCCGTGCTCATCGTCGTGCCGACTCGCGAGCTGGCGATTCAAATCGATCAAGAATTCAAAGGTTTCGCTCCGGGATTAAAACTTTTCTCTGTGGTCTGTGTAGGTGGCACAGGACTTGGCAAACAATTAAGCGAACTTCGCTATCACAATCATTTCGTCATTGGCACCCCGGGCCGGCTGAAAGACTTAATCGAACGAAAATCACTAGACCTTTCTAAATTTAGAACGGTTGTTTTGGACGAAGCCGATAGGATGTTGGACATGGGATTCATCAACGATATGAAATACATGATGGCCAAGATGCCGAAAGATCGCCATACTCTTTTCTTCTCAGCTACGATCTCCAGAGAAATTGAAGTACTGATTAAAGATTTCCTGCGAAGCCCCGTCACGATTTCAGTTAAAACAGGGAACACTCCCAAGAGCGTTCACCAAGACATCGTCCGCACAGGAGGCAAGCTGAAACTGGATGTATTGCATGACCTTTTGATATCAGAAGGATTCACCAAAGTCCTTGTTTTCGGCAAGACCAAGCATGGTGTGGAAAAATTAAGCAAAGAACTTATTCATCGAGGCTTCAAGGCAGAATCAATCCATGGTAATAAACCGCAAGGTAAGAGGCAGACGGCGCTTTCTCTATTTAAAACCAATAAGTGTCAGGTGTTGGTGGCGACCGATGTCGCCGCCCGAGGCATCGACGTCTGTGATGTCTCTCACGTCATCAATTACGATATCCCAGCCACCTATGACGATTATATTCACCGCATCGGCCGTACCGGCCGCGCCGGCAAACGTGGCAAAGCCCTCACTTTTGTCGAGTAATACTTTCTCCAATCTTTCTAATCTCTAATTCGCGCGAATAGGCGAATAGATTGATAAGGTCAAAATAGAGATTGAAAATATAGTGGAAACGGAGTAGACTTGGCGTATCATGTTGGCTGGCAGATCAAATCTGATCCTAAGGATAGTTTTGGATATAATTCTTTTCATAGGAGCTTTTGCATTGCCTTTCTGGCTGGTAGTTATGCTCGCGCTTTTGGGCCTGATTTACTTCAAAAATTTCTATGAATTTATCGCGGTGTTTTTGCTTCACGATTTTCTCTATGCCGTGCCCGAAGCGAGATTTGGAGGCAGTGTATTTGTGCTGACAATTATTTCTGTCATTGCCTATCTGATAACTGTATATATAAAAAAGAAAATAATTATTTCTGAATCACAAAATTATGTTTCCTCTTAATTTCAAAAAAAAGAAAAAATGGGCCGAAGAGGTGGAAACTTATGAAATTTTCTTAGACGCTCAGAATCTTCCTAAATTTAACGCCCAACAAATGGAAGGAAGGATAGAGAAGCCGATTGCCAAGTCATCACTCATCCTTTTGAGTGTTTTTTTCTTATTGATTGGGCTTGTTTTTGTCGGCCGAGTAGGACTATTACAAATAGCAAAGGGCAAGGCCTATTCCAGCCTTTCTGAAAGGAACACCTTGGACCAAGAGCTTATTTTTGCCGAACGAGGGTTAGTCTATGACCGAAATAATGTTCCGCTTATATGGAATGAAGAAAACACCAGTGGTGACTTCGCTCGTCGGGCTTATATCAAGTCGCCCGGCTTCGGGCATATTTTAGGCTTTGTCGGCTATCCGGCCAAAGATCAGTCGGGTTATTACTGGCAGGAAGAATTTGTGGGCAAAGATGGCATAGAGAAAGAATTTAATGATCAATTGAAAGGCGAGAATGGGCTCAAAATTTTTGAAGTTAATGTCAAAGGCGAAGTGCAGTCGGAAAATGTCATTGAGCCACCGATGTACGGCGACTCATTGAATCTCTCGATTGATTCTAAGGTTCAAACCAAACTATATGAATACCTTCGTGAATTTTCATCTAATTATTCATTTGAGGGCGGTTCGGGTGTCATCATGGATGTCGCCAATGGCGAGTTATTAGCGCTTGTCAACTACCCGGAATATGATTCAGAAATTATGTCTTCCAAATTAGACCAAGAAGCAATCAAGGGCTATCTTGCCGACAAGAGAAAGCCATTTCTTAACCGGGCTGTTTCAGGCCTCTATACGCCGGGTTCGATCGTCAAGCCATTCGTGGCTATCGCGGCGCTGAACGAAAAAATAATTGATCCATTAAAAAAAATTCTTTCGATCGGCTATATTGAGATACCTAATCCATACTTTCCGGAAAAAAAGAGCGTGTTCAAAGACTGGAAAGCGCACGGCTGGATAGATATGCGCCAAGCCCTAGCTCAATCTAGCGATGTTTATTTTTATGAAGTCGGCGGCGGCTTTGATGAACAGAGAGGGTTGGGGATCGGTAATATTAATAAGTACTCCAAGTTGTTCGGATTAGATGAAGAAACGGGGATTGATCTGCCGGCTGAAAATTTTGGCACTATTCCGACGCCTGAATGGAAGCAGATTCATTTTCCAGATGATCCGTGGAGAATAGGAGACACCTATAACACCGCAATCGGCCAATATGGCTTTCAAGTGACTTTGCTGGAAATGACCCGCGCGGCAGCTTCGATTGCCAACAGCGGACTAATTTTTTCACCCCATTTATTAGTGAATGAAAGTTATGCTCCGACACCGACCAGGAAGCTCGATATTCCGGAAGAATATTTCCAAATCGTCCGTGAAGGAATGAGGCAAGCCGTGACAGAGGGTACGGCTTCACGCTTAAATCTACCTTTTGTAAAAGTCGCGGCCAAGACCGGCACGGCGCAATTAGGACTCGCCAAGGATCGAGTCAATTCCTGGGTCATCGGTCTTTTCCCTTATGATAATCCGCGTTATGCTTTCACGGTGATGATGGAGAATGGTCCGGTTACGAACACTGTTTCAACTTCGTTGGTCATGAACCAATTACTGACTTGGATGAACGGCAACACTCCAGAGTACTTAAAATAAATGTGTTTTCATTGACTAAAATTAAAAAATCACATATAATCCTCTAATGCCAGAAGAAGAATTTATAACCAAAGTGAAAAAGAAAGCGCTTGAAGAGGAGCTCGTTTCCCTCAAGGGCCCAAAACGCAAGGAAATATTGGAAAGTCTCGAGTTCGCCAAGAGTCTTGGCGACCTTTCTGAAAATGCTGAATATCAACAAGCTCGCGAAGAGCAAGGAAAGCTGGAAGAGCGAATCGCCAAAATTGAATACATTTTAAGGACTTCGGTTATAATGGACAGCCATCACTCAAGCAAAGTCGAAGTCGGCTCCACTATTCATATTCAAAAAGAGGGAAACAAGGAACAAAAAAAGTTTCAAATTGTCGGTTCAGAAGAAGCAGATATGGGATCCGGAAAGATTTCCCATAAGTCGCCGTTAGGTCTTGCGCTTTTGGGAAAGAAAAAAGGTGAAACAGTTTCGTTTCAAAGCCCGATTGGAATTATAAAATATAAAATTATTGATATAGAATAGGGACATGGCTTCATTAGAAGAGATTCGTCAGATACACCTAGGAAAATTAGCCGAGCTTAAAAAGGTCGGTTTAGACCCGTATCCGATCGAATCCCATCAAGACTTCACATTGGCTGAAGTAATAAATAATTTCACTAAACTTTCTAAAAAGAAATCTTTAACTATCGCCGGGAGGGTAATGGCTTTGCGCCCGCAAGGGGCGCTGACCTTTTTGAATTTGAACGATGGCACGGAAAATTTCCAAGCGCTGATCAAGAAACCCGCCCGAACGACTGAAGGCGTTCAGTCGGGCGGGGATGATATCAGTACCGAATCATTTGATCTTTTCAATAATACAGTCGACATCGGGGATTTCCTAGAAATTAAGGGCTCACTTTTTATAACTAAAAGAAAAGAAAAAACTCTCGTCATCAAGGATTGGGCTATGCTGGCTAAAAGCTTGCGTCCCTTGCCCGAGAAATGGCACGGCTTGCAGGATGTGGAGGAAAGATTCCGCCGGAGATACCTCGATTCATTGATGTCTAAAGAGGTTCGAGAGAGGTTTGTACTGCGGGCAAGGCTGATCACCGAAATGAGGAAATTTTTGGAT
>DATBWL010000077.1:0-2834 GCA_036514795.1 Minisyncoccota bacterium | reverse complement strand
GGGGGAGAGTAGAGGTTTGGTTATCCGGCCGTCGTCGGTCAGGATGATGAGTCCACTGGAGTCCTTATCAAGCCGGCCGACAGGGAAGACTCCATGTTTAGTTTTGATATTATCTTTAATTTCCTTCTCGCCGCCTTGCGGGAGGTTGGTAACGATGCCTTCCGGCTTGTTGTAGGCGAGGTAAATATATTTTTTTTGATGAACCTTAGGACTGACTACAACCTTGTCTTCGGCGCTAACTTGGTCGCCCAAGACCGCTTTTCGGCCATTGATTAAAACTAGACCTTGTTTGATCAATTCATCGGCGCCACGGCGAGTGGCGTAATTTTTTTCCGCTAAATATTTATTGATTCTCATAAAATTATAATTTCGGCAAATATATCTCTCGAAATGCACACATATCCGCCGGCTGGCGGATTGCTCTGCTCGGCCCAGTCGGCCTGCGCAAGGCATTTCTCAAGACATATTTGCCTTTACACGGTGTCTTTTAGCTGTTTTGTAAAGTAGATACCCAAGAGCATAATAATACCCAGCGCTAAGAATAAATACTGAAAAGGGAAAAAAAAGAAAAAGATTCCTGCCAGAATTGGTCCCAAAATAAAGGAGATTGGCGCGGTGTTTCGGAAGAAGCTGATTGTTTCATCTTGCCTAGCACTCACTTTTTTAAAGAAATAACTTTCAGTCATCACTTCAATTGTGGCCGCGCCTACGCGGGTCATAAAGAGCAAGAGTGCCCAAACAAAAATGGAGGAGCCAAAAAGGAAGGAAAGAATCGTGGTTGAAACAGCCATGACTGCAAAGCCTCCATAGAGCATCTTTTTTTCTCCGATTTTGTCTGAAAGCTTCCCTAAGGGGTATTGCAGGAGGACAAAAGGCAGCAACATCGGCACGAAAAGAAAACCGATTTCTGTCCAGCTGAAATTCATAAACTCATGCAGGTAAATCGGCGTGTAGATTACCATCCAAGAATAGAAAAATTGCAACAGGAAGTTGGCAAAATAAATATCGCGGATATTTTTATCAGCCATGATTTTTCTGATTGTTTTCCAGAAGGGTATTTTTTCATAAACCTGATCCTTGAAATCACCAAAGTTTGATATGAGTAAGAGCAGGGTGGGTAGAGAAAAGATAATAGCCAATATGTATACAGAGCGATAACCGAACTTTTCTAGCACAAAAGTGGCAATGAGCGGGGCGAAAATCCACCCTATATTTATGGCAGTAAGTAGCACCCCTCTCGTTTCGCCCGTTGTTTGTTTGTTTGAATAACTTTGTATAAAAATATCACGAGTGAAAATAAGCAAGTAGTTTAAGACCAAAAAGGAAAGGAAAAAAATCACTACCAGAAAAGGGGACTTGGCAGTAGAAAGACCAAGAAGCGTTGCTAGAAATAATAAAGTTAACCAAAAACTTATTTTATAATTACCCTTTCGAGAAAGCAATTTCGGAATTTCTGAGAGACAAACAACCGCCAAAAGAGCAGCCGCGGAAAATATCAGGCCGACAAATTGGGGCGGCACGAAACTTTCCAAATAAGTGGAATTGATATAGGCGGTAAAAGCGTAAGCCGTCGAAAGGCAGAAGCCGATCAAGTAGATAATTTTAAGCTTCTTGTTCATTTAAACGCTTAATATGACTGGTATGACTAGCGGCCTTTTGGCCGTCTTTTGGAAGAGGAATTTAGCAACCTGGTCAGTCAAATTAGCCTTGATATAGTCGAAATCTATCGGCTTCTGGCCTTGGGCGCCCGTCTCCACCGTCCTTTTGATGATGAGGCGTGATTGCTGAAGCAATTCCTGATTTTCTTTCAAGTAAACGAAACCGCGGGAAATCAGGTCAGGAGATTTTTTTAACCGGCCTGTGTTGGAATCAACCGTGGCGATGACGACGAACATGCCGTCCTGCGCCAGCATTTGCCGGTCGCGGATGACGACATCCTGCACATCGCCGACGGAAAAGCCGTCCACCATCACGGGAGAGGCCGGAGCCCGTTCTTTCAAGGCGAAAATCTTTTCTCCTTTGTCTTTGATTTCTATGACTAGACCGTTATCCGGAATAACGACATTTTCCTCCAAGGTACCGGTTGATTTGGCGATATCGGCATGAGTGGAAAGCATGTAATGATAGCCGTGGATCGGAATGAAAAACTTGGCGCCGATTTTTCTATGGATCCAAGCCAGTTCATCTTTGTTGGCGTGTCCGGAGGCGTGAATTTGTGAGATGCGGTAGCTGACAATCTTTGCTCCTTGGCGGGAAAGATTATCTTTGATCTTCTGCACGCCCATTTCGTTGCCCGGGATGATGGAAGAAGAAAGGAGGACCGTGTCGCCTTTTTTCACCCGGAAATATTTATGAGTCTTATTCGACATACGCATGATGGCGGCAAATTCCTCGCCTTGAGAACCTGTCGCGATGACCACGATCCGACTGTCGGGATAATTGTCTACCTCATCCACTGGAATGATTGTGCCCGGTTGAAGTTTGATCATATTCATCTTCTGCACTATTTCAATATTGGATTTCATACTGCGTCCCTCAATGATGACTTTCTTGCCAAGACCCTCCAGAATTTTTAAAATTTCCATAATTCTTTGGAGTTGAGAAGCGAAAGTGCCGATGATGAGCCGCCCCTTAGCGTCTCTGATCACTTGCTCAATATTTTCTAAGACTAATCGTTCTGAAAGAGAGAAGCCGGGATTTTCCGCATTGGTTGAGTCGGCTAAAAGAACGAGATTTTTTTCTTTGCCCAGCCGGCCATAAGACTCTTCTTCCTCTTGCGTTGGCACGCCGTTATTGTTATCGACCCGCAAGAGGAAGAAGAGTCTTATGGCCGG
>DATBWL010000076.1:0-3943 GCA_036514795.1 Minisyncoccota bacterium | reverse complement strand
ATATCCATGCCGAAGACCTCTAGAAGAAGCCATTCCCGTGCCCAAAATCCTAGGAGTCGCCTCTCCTTTGTTGAATCCGCAAACTACGACTCTGGTCGTGTGCGTACCGATGTCTATGCCAACTGCAATATTTTTAATCATTGAATTTAATTGAAGCCGAAACGGGTAGAAATTGACTTCTCCTTACTCTCCATTTTACTACTATGTTGCATTCCTTTCAAATGAAGCATTCCGTGGATAATTAATAAGCCCAAGAATTTTTTATAGCTTCGGCCGAAACGAGGGGCTTCTATCTTGATTGTCGGGGCATGAATGACCAATTCACCGGAAGTAGGGCTTAAAGGGAAGGAAAGGATATTGGTCGCCCTGTTCTTGTTTCGGAAGCGCCGATTTAAAGTCCTTGAGGTCTTCTCCGTCGCGAAAATGATGGAGAGATCGAAATTTTTGCCTAAAACCGCATTTTTCAATAGTTGAAAAGGCAAGCTCGGGAGCTTGCCTTTTGTCTGCTGTTTTATGGCTATCTTGCTTTTCTTTACCATTATCTCATTTGAGACCTGGTATTTACTATCAGGTGTTCTTTACCCATTTTTTTTAATTTGGCCACTTCGATTCGGCGGGACATTTTATTGAGGGCCATTTTCTTGTTGGAGAGTTTGGATTGCTTTCTCTTGCTGTAGCGATGCGCTTTGACAGTCGGGAGGATTTGAGAATCCATGACGCGCCTTGAAAAACGCTTTAAAAGACTGGAGTTGTTTTCATTGGTGTTCTTTTTGACTTCTATTACGATAATCATTTGTATTTGCCAGTTTAACATATTTAAATTTTCCCGCAACTTTAGCTAAAGAAGATTGTCGGGGTTGATTTGGACAGAGAGTGTCGGCGGCAAGGTTTGGAGCTTGCGCAGGAGCACCGGGTCCAGCCGTCCGTCCGGCGTCATTTCCGGCAGCGACCAATCCATCCTTTTGATTTTCATGACAGTATTTAATATATAGTCATTCTTGATTTTAGGAGTGAAAGCGCGGAAGATGGCCGGGTTGTAGTCTTTAAAGAGATTTTCGAGATAGGCGCCGGCTTTTTCCAGGTTCACTTTCGGTCCGCGGTAAGTGATCTTGATCGGGATGAAAAACGGCGGATAATTAAATTCTTCTCGAGATTTTAATTCTTGCCGGGCGAATTCACTCAAGTTGCCGGAGAGGAATTGAGCGAGTACTTCTTGATCGGCGGCTCGGGTCTGGATAATGAGCGATTCTTTGGTGTATCTTTCCAGTTCGACCAAGAGGCGGATTATTTTTTCATTAGCCTTGAAGTCCGGTATGGCAAAGAGTGAATCAAAGGAAACCACCGCGATATTTTCTATTGGATCTTTAAGATAGTGAAGCGCCAGTTCAGTGCCCAAGAGTATGGCACCCGGGGTTTTGTAAAATTCTTCTATCATTCGCTGTCCTTCCTTGGCTGTTTTGATCCGTTCTTTGTCGAGACGGAAGACGCTGGCCTCCGGGTACAGGCTAGCGATTTCGGCCTGGACGCGGCCGCAACCGATGCCCAGAGCTTTCAAATTCCAGCTTTGGCAGGTACCGCAAACTACCTGGGCGTCTTTTTTGTGTTGGCAATGATGACACATGAAAAATCTCTGTTTCATTTGATTTTCGTAGAGCGCTAGAGGCTTATCGCAGTATTCGCACAAGAGGGGAGTCTGACAGTCATTGCAGATCGTGATGCCCGAGAGCCCCTTGCGGTGGGCGAACAGAAATATTCTCTTTTTACTTTTGATAGTATCGCTTATCTTTTCCTTCAATTCTTCGCTTAAGACCGTAAAAGCGCCACCTGTCCCGACTTGTCCCGAGCCTTGTCGAGGGAGCGGAGAGGGATCTTTTTTCATATCAATGAACTCTTTTTTGATACTGGCCGATAGCCGATAGGAAGTCGGCATGATTTCTGCTAATTCAAAATTTTTTACTCGCCAGAGAGTTTCCACTCGGAGCATCGTGTCGCCGAAGATTAATTTGATATTATATTGCGCTGTGAGCAGTTCCGCCCAGATTCTCATATCCAAGTATGGCCGGCTGATCAATCGGTAGGCGCCGGCATTTTCGTGTTCCACAATGACAGCCGAAAAACTTTCATTCACCAGAAAGAGATAACCTGGAGTGGCGATGATGAGCGCGGGATGGTCATCGGTCAACAAGCTATTGTATTTGGCTACAAATTCTTTTTTGCCGATGTTAGAGCTTAGAGTAAAAACATAATCTTCTATGCCTTTGGAGAGATTTTGCCTGAAATATTCGATATTTTGGACGGTCGGCAGAGTCATAAAGACTGATTTTTTCTTGGCAAATGATTCGCGGATAAATGTCTTATAATATGAGACTCGTTCAATGAGTGAAGCTTGCAGAATTAATTTTTCCTGCTTCAAGTTATTTTTGTCGATTTGGCTTTCTGGTCTGGTTTTCAGCTTATCATAAGTTTCTAGGAAAATTTTAGGCAGAACCGAGGAAAGGACTGATGGGGAATTGGTCCCAAAGTAATCACGCATTTTAAAAGCCGCTCGGATGACTTTTCCCGGCAAGACCGAGACGCCTTTGACCTTGTCGGCTTTTTTAAGACTGAAGGCCGAACTCTTGATCATTGATTTAGAGGCAGCTAAATTTTCTGATTTGATGACCAGGGCATCAATCGTTTTTTTCCTGACCGGTACGGCAATCACCGAGCCGAGTGGAACATCAGCGGCCATAAAATAGGTCAGTGTTTCTTTAAAAATTCCCTTAGCTAGCGGGATGACCGTGATAATTTTCATTAATTGATTTTAGCATATCCTCGTGCTATTATTCCGTTATTCATGAGCTTATTTGTGAAAAAACTTGGGATTGATTTGGGCACGGCCAATACCTTGGTTTTTGTGCCGGGTAAAGGGATCATTTTAAATGAGCCTTCGGTTGTCGCCGTGTCTGAACAGGACAACAAGATCCTGGCCATCGGGGTCGAAGCCAAAGACATGATCGGCAAAACTCCGGACTCGATCATCGCTTACCGGCCAATGAAAGACGGCGTTATCGCCGACTACCGGGTGACCGAGGCCATGCTCCGCTATTTCATCAATAAGGCCTTGGGGCCGTTTAATATTTTTAAACCCGATGTCATGATCTCAGTACCGGCTGGAGTCACTTCCACCGAACGCCGCGCCGTTATCGAAGCCGCCATTAAAGCCGGTGCCAAGAACGCTTATGTGGTCAAAGAGCCGATCTTGGCCGCGATCGGCGCCGGTATTCCTATTCATGAATCGAGGGGGCAAATGGTGGTGGATATTGGCGGTGGCACGACCGATGTCGCGGTTATCTCTCTTTCAGGCATTGTCGCCTGTACCTCCGTCAAATGCGCCGGCAACAAGATCGATCAGGCCATTGCCGATTATATTAAAAAGACTTTCAATTTGGTGATCGGAGATAAAACGGCTGAAGAAGTCAAAATCAAAATTGGCGCCGCTATTCCCTTGGAAGAAGAGCTTCGAATGACCATTAAAGGCCGGGATTTCATTCAGGGGCTCCCGCGCTCGGTAGATATCTCTACCAACGAAATTGTCCGCGCGCTCGATCTTGAATTAAGCCAAATGATTAAAGCTATCAAAGAAGTGCTCGCTGAGACGCCCCCGGAACTGGCGTCAGATATTATTGATAACGGGATAATTATGACCGGCGGCTCATCGCTCTTGCGCAATTTTGCCGATTTGGTATTTCGCAAAACTGGCGTTAAGGCCAGAATCGCCGAAGACGCGCTTTTCTGCGTCGCTAAAGGCACGGGCATCGCACTCGATCACCTTGATGTTTACAAAAAAACAATTATTAGCAAAAGATAATCTCCACCATGCTTATCTGATCGAGGGGGAATATGACCAAGTCTTTCCCGAGCTTCTTTCCTATCTCAAGGAACATAAATTGATTGCCGGTCC
>DATBWL010000075.1:0-7581 GCA_036514795.1 Minisyncoccota bacterium | reverse complement strand
GTGGATGAAGCTGACATAAATAAGCGCGAGATTAAATTCCTTTATCACAACCGCGAGGAATACTGGTTCTCTGATCCCAACAATCCGAAAAACCGATTCAAACTGGAGGTGAAACTTTTTGAAGAGCAGGCCAAATTCCTGAAAGAGAATATGATCGTCACCGCGCTCGTCTGGGGCGAGGATGAAGACGAAAAAATAATAAGCGTGAAGCTCCCGATCAAAGTGGAGCTCAAGGTCAAAGACGCGCCACCATCCATCAAAGGCGACACCGCCGGCACGGGAGGCAAGCAAATCACGCTCGAAACCGGAGCCGTCATCACTGCCCCGCTCTTCATCAACTCCGACGACACTATCATCGTCAACACCGAAACCGGCCTATATGTAGAGAGGTTATAATAAATATCAAAAAAGCCCCCGCATATGCGGGGGCTTTAAGCTGGTGCTATTTGGGAGCGTACATCTTTGATAAGTTGATATAGATTTCCAAATTCTTCTTGTAAAGATCATGGAACTGTTTGAACTGACTTAAATCATGCGATAACTTCAGACCACAAAAATCGGTTTCAATTTTTTCTTCATATACCGTAAGAGTATATGTCCAACTTTTGTTTAAGGTTGCATTCAATTCAGCATTAGACATGTTCGCGGGATCCTTCGGTGAAGTCACGCAGGCCATCTCCCACTGACCGAGAGTGCCCTGCGGTGTCGTGTAATTTACCTTTAGATGATCTAATTTTGTTTGGGTCAAATAGTTTGTAAAATGATCAAACATTTCTTTCGTCTTCTTTAATACATCTTCTACCTCAGAACTTTTTTTCATGGTTAGGCTTTTTGGTTGATATTTAATTGTTTAGGTTCTGAAAGAGAGATTAACACAAATACAGCTTAATGGTCAACATATCAAAAAAATCCCCCGATGGGGGATTTTTTTGATATACTAATCAGCAAATGAAAGAATTTCCTCTTTTATTTTTTTTCTTTCTCCCAAATCTTCAGTCACAAAATAAAGCTCTATCATCTTCTCAATTTTAGCGTTATGTTCACGATTCTTGAAACTATCAAGAAATCCTAATATTCTTATTGATCCTTGACCAAATACTATATCAATATCCTTGAGGGCAAGTATGGTGTTAGAGAACTGCCCTCTTTCAAAATCTGTAATCACCTTCCCCTGGTCAATATTTCTATATTCTGCAACTTTTTTGACAATGGTTTCCACTATCTTTACTCGGGCAGGATGAAAACCAACACCATAAATAGTACCTTCTATGTCTTTCTCTGTAATACCAAATCTTTCCTCTAATAATCGAGCATTTCTCTCAAGAATCCTGTTCACAGTAAACTCCACCATAAATTCATTAAAGCCCTTCAATTTGTTTTGGTTTTTAGCTTCTTTCCATAAACTATTCAGTCTATAGCCGACCCGTGCATCAGAAATTCCACCCTCTGGATCTCTATAATATTTATCTGATGAATTGAGATGAATTGATTCATGAAGAATAGCTGAAATCATTAGAGCCCTGGTATCTGCCTCCCCTTTATTGATATAAATAGTTTGATCCGTAGATTGAAATAAACCTTTAGAATTAACATTGTTTGGAAATTTCTTAATAAAAACTTCCCTGGGCATGAGATGAATCTGTTCGGGAGTAATTTTAGACTCTTTTTCAAAGCCGAGCTTTTTCAGTTCTTCTGTTATTAAATCATTAACTGTCCCAATCATCAGAAGATCATCAGCCGTCTTTTCTATTTCTCCCTCAAAAGGCTCGAGTGCGTCTTTCCGCCATTCCTTCATGGTATCTTGAGATCTCTTGATCAGTCCTTCTGGGTATTTCCTTCCTATAAATTCAGGTTTTTTATCCATAACCTCAATATACCAAATACATAACAAAAAATCCCCCGAGGGGATTTTTTAATTGTTGATTACTTTGCGATAAATGGAAGGAGTCCCATGAAGCGGGCGCGTTTGACCGCTTCTGTGACTTTGCGCTGATTCTTGGCGATCAAGCCAGTTTTCTTTCTCGGCATGATCTTGGCATTCGGATTCAAGAATTTCTTTAGGATGTCGAGATCCTTGTAGTCGATGTGTTTTAAATTGTTTGATGAAAAATAATCCTGCTGCATGGGTAGGTTATAGGGAATAGGTTGTAGGTTATAGTTTACGCGCTATTCAACTTCTTAATTATAATTGTAAGCATTTTCTGGATCTCTTCCAGCAAGCTTAACGCCCTTTGAACTTTAATATTTGCATAAACCGACTCTAAAAGCAAGAGTTGGGTTTCCAGCTCCGCAGCAGACCCTTGAGCTATCCTTAAAAATTGGCAGTAATCCTTGCTGGTGCCTCTTTTATTTCCTTCGGCTATATTACTAGGAATCGATACTGCTGATCTCCTTATTTGAGAAGATAAAGCATATATCTCATGCTTAGGAAGTAGTTCGGTAATATTATATATTTCTTTAGCAAGCTCCATAGCTTTTTGCCAAACAATAAGGTCTTTAAAAGAATTGATTGTATTCATACTATTCCCTACCCCCTATAACCTATTCCCTAGAAGGGTATTTCTTCAGGGTTAATGTCTTCTTCCGGATATTCGATGGTGTCTAATTCAGGAGCTTTTGCTTGGCCGGCTGTGCCCGTCGTAGCTTTAGCAGAGGCGGGAGCGCTTCCCCCTTTAGGTCCGAATTGCACTCGGTCGGCGACGATCTCGGTGCGGTATTTTTTCTCTCCGCTCGTCTTGTCATCCCAGCTTCTAGTCTGCATCCGACCTTCAACCAAAATACTGTTTCCTTTCTTCATGTATTGAGCGACATTTTCCGCCTGTCGGCCGAAGACAACGACATTGTGATAGTCAGCCGCTTCCTGACGAGCGCCGTTCTTGTCTTTCCAGACACGGTTAGTCGCGACGGAAAAAGTACAGACCTTAATGCCAGATGGCAGTGACCTTAATTCCGGATCGCGAGTGAGATTGCCTATGACGATAGCTTTATTGAGATACATGGCTTTCAGCTAGTTATAAAGTTTGTAAAGTTGAAAGTAAAATATAAAATGCATTTACTTTATAACATTAAAACTTTATGAACTTTTAACTAATAATAAATTCTTCAATCTTTTTATCAACTGCTTCTTTGTCCATTTCAACTTCTTTAACTTCATGTTTCGAAACACCCATCGCGCGCCTGGTTCCTTCTGGGCGGAAAATTTTCTTAGGGGCCATGGTGTTCTCGCGAACAGTTTTGATGATCATAAAACGGATGATATTTTCATTGCGATCCAAGGCTTTTTTTAATTCTGGGGCAGCAGTGGCAGGAGCCTCGAATTTCACCCAACCAAAATACGCCGAGTTAAACTTGGTATTTTTGTTGGCAATGACCCGATTCATTTCATAAGCTAAATTAATCAGTTTAGGGTATTGTTCGGCAATCACGGAACCTCCAAGCTTAGATAAAGCCTCCTTTAAATTCCCGAATTCAGCCGCTACAAACTCGTCCGCCAGGGTCGGAACAATATTAAAAGACACTTCATAAACTTTATTTTCGCTGTTATCCATGAATTTTATACTAACAAAATGAGGTTTAAATGTCAAAAACCGCCTCGATTTGATCGAAGCGGTTTGTGTATAACCTATATCCTTATTCCTCTGCGCTAGCAAAAGCGTGGGGAATGGAAATACGAAGTCCTACGGACACCTGCCAAGCATACAGGGATGTCGAGGCACCGAGATAATTGAACGAAATATTGGCAAAGCCACCCAGATTCACTTTACCGTCACCGACCGGTCCGCCACAATTTCCCTGAAGAAAGAGTTTGAAATCTCCAACTGGTTGGCGATCCTTGTCGGGAAAGCCGGGACCATAAGCCAGTCCGAAAATCGGACCCGCAAATTTGTTGTCTCCGTTTTCTCCCGGAGGCAGATTAAGCGCAGCGACAAAATGAATTGCCGGAGCGTTGGTAGTCCGCCAGACCAATGAATCATTTTTGAGATCCATCGTTTTTATGTTTGTCTGGTAGCTATACCGAAATCCGCCATCCATGTTGAGACCTAAGGAAACCATATCGTTCCCTACTCCCGCCAGAGCCATGATGCCAAAGCCGGGGTCATTAAAACTTCTGACTGCTCCTTGTTGATCCAGGCTCATCCCGGCATAAGGAGAAATTGACAAAGTCTGCGCTTTGCCGGCCAATTGAAATAAGATAAAAATTGCAATCATTCCGATTGCTCTGAAAAGATTGGTTGTTTTCATTGCTTATAGGTTTTTTGATTTGTAAATGTTCTTTTTTTTGTTACTGATTCTAGTCTAACATATCAATGATTTTATGTCAATTTGACCTTTTAGCCTCTAGGTGTTATTCTAAATTAAGAGTTTTTCACTAAATATTCACTCGCCCGCACTGAACATATATTCAGACAGGCCTTTAAAAACTAAATATCATGAGACAATTCAAAATAATGAAAACAATCACTAGTCGAGAGTCTGCTTCGCTCGATAAATATCTGCAGGAAATTGGCAGGGAGGCGCTGATCACGGCTGAAAATGAAGTCGAATGCGCCAAACTGATAAGGACTGGCGATCAAAAAGCGCTTCATAAATTAGTGCAGGCCAATCTGCGTTTCGTGGTCTCGGTGGCCAAACAATATCAGAATCAAGGCTTATCACTCCCCGATCTAATCAATGAAGGAAACTTGGGTCTCATCAAGGCCGCACACAGGTTCGATGAAACTAGGGGCTTCAAATTCATTTCATATGCAGTTTGGTGGGTTCGCCAATCTATTCTTCAGGCACTGGCAGAACAAGCAAGAGTTGTTCGTTTGCCTATGAACCAAGTTGGTTCGCTTAATAAAATGAATAAAACTTTTTCCAAACTGGAGCAAATACATGAAAGAGAACCTACGGCTGAAGAAATTGCCACTGAACTCGATAGAACAAAAGAAGATGTATTGGATACTTTACGCATTTCCGGCAAACATGTTTCTATGGATGCTCCACTTTCCTCAAACGAAGAATATCCAGGTCGGTTAATTGATATTTTGGAAGACAAAAGCGCCATCAAGCCGGATCAAAATCTAATGATAGATGCTTTGCGCAAAGAGATCGAAAGGTCTCTTCATACGCTGATCACCAGAGAACAAGATATTGTCTGTCTCTTTTTCGGATTAAGAGGACAAAAGCATGGCTTAACCTTGGAAGAGATTGGTGCCAAATTTAACCTGACACGAGAACGCGTCCGGCAAATCAAGGAAAAAGCTATTCGTAAATTGCGTCATTCTTCTCGGTCGAAATTACTGAAAGCCTATTTAGGCTGAATCCCTTCATTAATGCAATGAAGGGATTTTTTTATAGTTTAAATAATTTCTTAGCATTTTCTATCATAGCTATCCTTACTTTTTCATATTCCTCTCCTCGTATTTCAGCGATTTTTTTGACTATTTCTATAACATAACTTGATTCATTTCTTTTGCCCCGGTAAGGGACGGGTGTCGCGAACGGCGCGTCTGTTTCAGACAATATATTTTGAAGAGGCAGGAATTTTATGACTTCATCATAATCGCGAGCAAAAGTGATGATGCCCGGAAAAGACAAAGTAAAGTTTAAAGCCAAAAATCTTTTGGCTATCTTTAGGTCGCCAACAAAAAAATGCGCATTGCCCCGCAACAAGAAGTTAGACTTCAGGCTGCCCTTGAAGTCTAACTTCTCAAGAATATCCAAAGTATCTTCATAAGCATCTTGAGTCCCCTTTGATGGCCGGCAATGGAGCATCAAAGGTTTTTTATATTTAAGCGCCAACTCAATCTGCTTGATAAAAATTTCTTTCTGCCGCGCCTTTTCTTCAGCCACGGAGCCGCCAGGGGTTTTTCGCCCGCGGGCACTGGCTTCGTTTTGCCCGCCAGAAGAACCCTTGGCGGCGAAGTGCTCCAGCCTGAAAAAATCCAATCCGCACTCGCCTACGCAGACCACTTTGGGATTCTTGATCAAATCTTCAAAATAATCAGCGTCAAAATCCTCATCTGTATCAGTCGGATGAAGCCCGATGCCAGCGTAGAGATTATCGCTTTTTTGCGCCAATTCCACGGCCATACCGGAAGTCGCCTTATCGACACCTATAGTAATAGTGCCGATATTATTCTCTTCCAGCTTCTTGATCTGCTCTGCCCGATCAAGATCGAACTGCTCCAGATTTAAATGCGAATGCGCGTCAAAATATTTAAACATAAAAATTTAATAAGTATGTGAAGCCCTCCTTTCAACCTTAAAGACCAAAATTGTTTTCTCTGAAATATTGATTTCATAAAAAATGCGATAAGAGCCTACGCGCCGCCGCCAAGAATTTTCCTCACCTTTCATCTTTTGAATATCCCCGAAATAAGGGTCTACCGTCAATAATTTTATAACTAATAAAATTGCCTCAGTATTGCGACGAGGAATCTTTTTCAAAGATTTAAGGACACTGGAGTCAATTTGCAAATCCCAATTTTGACGCAAGTTCATTGTAAGAAATAGTTTTGTTTTTCTTAAGGTTAATTTCAGCTTTCATTAGAGCTTTCTTCTGAGATGAAGTGGGCTTAAATTCTTTGATTTTTTTCATGCCCAAAAGAGCCTCATATTCTTTGCGAGGCAAAACCATCAAATCACCGGCATTTATTAGATGTTTTGGAATAGTTATCGTGTTCATAAGATGAATATACCAAATCTATCGAAAATTAGCAAAAACTTGACAAAAATATTGATATATGATACCTTATTAATACAGCAAATGCAATTGCTGAGTCCTATCGGCTCCCTGGGGCTTAAGCTTTAAAGGAAAACTTTAAAGATAGTCAGGCGGATAGGCGTAATGGAAGTTCCTTGAAAAGAGTGACCCCATTAGAAGACCCAGGACCCATTAACCCTCACAAGAAATTGTGGGGGTTTTTTTATTTAGTCTTTTCTTAAAAATAGAGGTGTCGGAGTTTTGTTGGCTTTGATGGCGACCTTAATTTTAGCCGCAGTTTCCGGCAAGAAAGGTTCTAAATATTGAGCAATATGATAGAGCTCAGCCACTAAATCTTTGATTATTTTTTGGCCTTTTGCCGGATCTGATTTGACCAATTTGAACGGCTCTTCTTTCTGAATCGTTTCGTCTAATTTGGAAATTTGAGCCCAGATGAAATCCATGGCTTTGTTTAGTTCAAATTTATCCAGCGCCGAGGTCAGTTCTTCAGGCAAAGGACTCTCCTTAGGAAATTCCAAAGGACGGTCCTTGGGAAGATTGGTCTCCGCCATTTTCATGATTCGGGAAGTCAGGTTGCCTAAGCCGTTGGCTAGATTAGCATTATAAGTTTCTTTAAATTTTACCATAGTGAAATCGCTATCCTCAAAATTACTGACTTCCCGGAGATAATAGTAGCGCAAGGCATCGGTACTATAATCTTTTACAATATCAGAAGGCAAAATCACATTGCCTAAGCTCTTGGATATTTTTTGTCCGTCAATATTGATAAAGCCATTTATAATAATCTGTTTTGTTTGGGGCAATTTGGCAGCCATAAGCATCGCTTGCCAGATGGCCGATTGCTGGCGAAGGTTGTCTTTGCCACAATACTG
>DATBWL010000074.1:0-6631 GCA_036514795.1 Minisyncoccota bacterium | reverse complement strand
CCATACTTTTCTTCAATTTCCAGCCACTTCCATGCCCCAACATCCAAAAACCCCCTAGCAAGGACGGTCCTTGCCGCAGGACGAAAGTATATCAAAAAAAAAGACCCTCACATCTTTTACAAGATGCAAGGGTCAAAGGGTCTAAGAATCAAAACAAATTCAAAGTGTCAAAATTTCAGTTGCGGGAAAGCACCCCAAAGCCAGCGTCCCAGGAGTCTAGGTCACGGCAGTAGCAGTACCACCCGCGGTGGGCAGAGTACCAGCAAACGTCCACGGCACGGACAACACCATCATCGCATTTCATATAGCCGATAATAGTTGCGTAACCGTTAGTGAGCAATGTGCCGGATTCGCCTTTGGGCTGTTTGCCGGTGAGATCCGCAATCGTGTGAAGAATTTCCTCCCGGGTCATGAGCTTACCTGACTGCTCATTAATGCCGAGTTCTTCCATGATGTCTTTATCATAAGTCATCTCTTTAAGAGAGTGCTTGGAAAAAGACATTTCAGGAATTGCGGAAAACGGCTTGGCGGGATTTAGGACATACTTTTGGAAGTTGTCTGATAGCCAGTACTTCACATCGCCTTTTTTGAAATGCTGGTCGGGATTAAATTCATCATTCATTTTAAACAGCGCGCTGACAACAACATTGCTGTTGTTTAATTTCAGGTGCTTGATTTCCTCGATTGCAAATGATTTAATGCCGAGCAATTCATTGCGCTTCTTTTCCGACATTTTGAGGAAAGCCTCAAGGTGCAAAATGAAGACGGGGTTTTGTTTGCGATAAGCAGCGCGTAGCCGCTCATCGACAGTGGCTTGCAGTCCAAACACTTTGTCCGGATCTACACCGATGGTTTTTGTTTTCATCAGTTTTTGTATTTTATTGTTTTAGAACATTGGATTTTAAGGCAATCCGTTTAGCCTTTATTTACTGTGAATAGTGTCTCACGAAATACACAAAAAGTCAAGGAAAATTAGCCTTATTTTGTAAGGGTTTTTATTCCTCCAAGGTGCCCAAGGTGTAGACTTCCTGGAAAGGCACCTCGCCTTTTAGGCTCTTAGCTACTGCGTCTTCAATCATAGTGATCATGCCCTTCGATCGAGCCAGTTTATAAATATCAGCCTCACTGGGAGCCTTAAGAATTAGCGCTTGCATTTCTTTATCAACTTTGAGCATTTCATAGACAGCCACTCGGCCCTTGGTGCCAGCCGGACAAGCGGCAGACGGCACGATATTATACATTTTACCCGCCGAGCCGTCGGGCAGGCCCACGGTCAGGATTTTTTTCTTGTAAGTTTCCGGCAAATCGGCAAATTGCTTGTCGATCATAGCTTTCGTGCTCGCATCCATTGGAATTTCCTGTAATGATTCCTTGCAAGCCATCCTGACCAACCTCTGGCCAATGATCAGCACCAAGGTTGGCGAGATCAAATACGGATCGACTCCCATATCGATCAAACGCGGAATCGCGCCGATGGCATTGTTAGTGTGAAGCGTAGAAAAAACCAAGTGGCCGGTCAAGGCCGCATTGATCGCCAGCCCGGCTGTTTCCTTGTCGCGAATTTCTCCAACCATGATGATGTCCGGGTCTTGTCTTAAAATCGAACGGAGCCCGGAAGCGAAAGTATAGCCGATCTCAGGCATGACTTGAGACTGGGAAACATCGGGAATATGATATTCAACCGGATCTTCAAGCGAAATAACATTCGATTTCTCACGATCAAGCTCGCGGAGCATGGAATAAAGAGTGGTGGATTTACCGGAGCCTGTCGGGCCAGTAATGAGCACTAAGCCGTAGGGCTTGCCGATGGCGTCCCTGATAGCCTTCAAGTTATCTTCCGAGAGCCCTAGTTGATCGAGAGTTTTGACGCCTTTCTCTGAGTCTAAAATACGAAGCACCACTTTTTCTCCATAATAAGCCGGCATAGTAGAGACGCGGAAATCAATCTTCCTGTTCTCAATCTTAGCGGAGAAGCCACCGTCTTGTGGCTTTCTTTTTTCGTCCAAACGCAATTTAGACAAAATCTTAATACGCGCCACTACCCCATTATAGACATTCATTGGAAGAAAAAGACTGGTATGCAAAATACCGTCCACCCTGAATCGGACTTTGACTTTTTCGCCGGTATTTTCAATGTGAATATCGGAAGCATTTCCTTCCACGGCCGTGCGGAGTAAAACAGCTACAATCTTAATGATTGGCGCCTCTTCAACTATTTTTTCCTCTTCACCGGGCTTCAAAGTCTCCTGAATTTTTTTCTCAATCTCTACTCCTCCTTCGCCCCCTTCCGCGCCCACGTCGATATCAAACTGCGAAAGCGCCTGTTCAACTTCGCCGGTCGAACCTTTGTAATTATTGATGACCGCATTAAAATCAGCCTTCGTAATAAGAAATATTTTGAAAGGAATATTGGATTTGGCCGAAATAAATTGCAAAGCGTCTAAACCTTGAGTGTTAGTCGGATCCAATACGCCGACGTTGAGCACCCCTTCCTCGACTGAAAGCGGCACGAATTTATAGTGCTCAGCCGAGTCTTCCGGAATATATTTTAAAGAATCATTAGAAAAAGTTTTGGAATCTACTTTCTTGGAAGGTATCCCGTAATACTCGCTCTTTAATGTCAACAATAGATCGGCCTCAAGCCCAAGTTCCGCCATAGCAGTATCCAAGTCACCGCCGTACTTTTTTTCGGCAACGCTCATAATTCCATCTATTTGATTTTCTTTAATGACGCCCTTCCCTGCCAGGGCTTCTAAAAAACTCATATGAAATTTGGATTAATAATTAAATTACCGGGGTGCCGTCTTCGGGATTGACCGTAGAATCGGTATCAGCCGAAGGAATTGTTTCTGTAAAAGGAAAGGCTTCGACAGGAGAAGTATCAACGCCAATCGGAGCGAAGGGGTTTATTCTGCCCTCATTCCCCTCCGGAACCAAGATGATGGTGTAATCCTGAAGCACTCCAAAAGCCGGATTGCTGAAAATCGCGTCATCTAACTTGATGCTTCTGATATTAAGAAGAAGGGAGAGAAATTCTTGTCCCACCTGCGATGAAGTCGGGGCGCTGGCCGTGACCGGCGTACCGGCAGTGCCGACCAAGGACGGCGCAGGTTTAGGTCGCAAAAAAACAACATAAACAACGACCAGAAGGATAAAGATAACCGCAAATATTATAATGTTTTTGATTTTTGGTTTCATTTTAAGCCTTTTAGCCAATAAGTCTTAATCTTCAGGTCGTATTTATAATTATCCGTCGGGATTCCCGCCTGGCTTACAGCCTCGGAGGAAGAGAAAGCGATAGATTGCATATCGACAATTCTCAAGCTCTTCTCTAGATTCTCCAAAAAACTGACGAAGTTTCCGTAAGATCCCTGCAGAGAAAATTCCAAGTCAAATTCAGCGTAATCTTTGACTGGTCCAGTCGGCGCCTGCGCCACAAATTTATTGCTAGCAGGCGCTTCTTTCTTGGCAATGTCATATTTTATATTCTTAACCTGCAGGTTGTATTGTTCGGCTACCCTGTTGATCTCCAAAACTAATTTAATATTATCAACATTGTCAGGCAGAAACTTTTTTATTCGGTCCATGGTCGTCGGCGAGAAGCTGTTATATTTAGTGACCAGCGTGTCGCGAATAGCCTGCAGTTTTTTGGAATTACTCAACGCTTCGTTAAACGAGCTCTCTTGGGCTCTCAGATCTTTGACTCCGAGATATGAGGGGTTAATATAGACAAAAAACAACCCGATGGAAGCTGCTATTAAAATTATAGATAGAAGATATTTCATAAATTAGCTTCGGTCTTCTGAAAATTAATGAAATTAGGATCGACCGAAAAAGTAAGATCGAAAGAAACACCTCCGGTTTGGGTCAGGGATAAATTCGAAAAAATTATATCATGAAAATATTTGTTTTCCGCCAATTTGTTGGACTCTAAGGCGATTGATCGGTAACCACCTTGACCGGATGTCTGACCACTCATTGTGACGATAATTTCTTTAGCATTATCTTTTGATGTTTCGTAGGAAAATTTGGAAAAGCGAACGCTTTTCAAAGTCAGCGCCTCAATCGAACGGAAAATCGGCGATATGGAAATATGATTAGAAAGAATAGTCTTGGATGAATTCAATCTCTTGTCTAGAACTTGCAGGTCGGCAATCAGCCCCGGTTCGAAAGCAGCCTTGGCTTTAGTCAAAGAAATATTCATTTCGACAATATTAGCCTCAAGAATTCCTTTATAGAAATAGAGTCCGCCAGCCGCTACCAGCGACCCGAAAAAAATAACGATAGCAATAAAATTAACAACGCTAAAAGAACGGGACGAAATTGCCGTTTCTTCGTGGACAGGCTGTTTGGGTATAAAAGATGTTTGTGGGGTATTAAGATCCATTCAATGTATATTATACAGCTTATTTTAATTTTCTTAAAGCAAGACCTGTGGCCACAGAAAATTCCGGCCCAATTCCCTTCAAAATCTCGGCCAGAAAGGCTGGAGTTTCGGTCTTTCCGAAGGGATCGGCAATAATGACTTCAGAGCGAAAATTCGCCACTGCCGCTTCCGCCATGCCTTTGATCAGGACCCCGCCACCGGCCAGAAAAATTTTACTTAAAGCTTTGTTATACTTCTTTTCATAATTTAGAATAATGCTGTTAGTTTCGGAAAAAATAAAGTCGACTGAAAGACGGGCGATGTCAGAAATATTTTTATCAGTACCGGTGCCTGTAAGACCGATCGATCTTTTCAGTTCTTCCGCTTTAACAAAAGGCAGGTTCATGGATTTGGATATGCCGTTAGAAATATCAACCGAGCCACGGTTGATGATGTGAAAAACTCGAACGATGCCGTTCTCCACGATCGAGAGTTTAGTCTTAGAAGCGCCGAAATCAATCAGAAGAACAGGAGAAATTTCCTGTCCGAAACAGGAGCGGATATTGCTAAAAATTTCAATCTCAAAAACATCGGTTTCTATTTGGGCATTTTTTAAAATATCTTTATAGCGGGAGATAGTGTCGTTGTGAATGGCCGCGACCAAAACCTCAGTTTTGTTTTGAGCTTTGGCCAATTCACCCTCATCAGTATATTCTTCTCGGCGCGGAATAATCCACGAGTCGAGCGAGACTTCTGAAACTGGCACAGGAATGTATTTGCGCGCCTCAGTCGAGACAATTGTCGGCAAATCTTTTTCATTAATAAGAACTGGAATCTCAACAGTAAAAATCAAACTAGAAGACGAAGGAATAGAGATGGCCGCAGACTTAGTTGTCACTTCCGAAGACTTGAGGGCCTCGGTGAGCGCTTGACCCAATTTGTCATTCGGCAGATTTGTCAGTTCGCCAGTTTGAAGTCCGGCGATAGGTCCTAGAGAGAGTTCGCCATAAGTTTCTAAGACTGCCTGACCGCCTTTTGATTTTAATTGGACAACTTTGATCGAGGAAGAACCAATGTCAATGCCGACCACGCTCCCCGCTTCGGAGCGGGAACTTTTCAAAAAACCTGAAGCAAAGCTGGTGGCTTTATTTAAAATGTCGGTAAATGGATTGGGCATAATCATGAGAATTTGTTGTTTGGAAGGGCTTGCGAGCTCGACGGAGCGAGCACGAGGAATTTTTTAGCAAAAAAATATCCGTACCTGACAAACAATAAATTCGAATGTACAATGAAATTATACCATAAAATGAGCCTTTTAAATACAATTTTGGGCCTGATTTTCCCCAATCGCTGTTTGGGCTGCGGAAAAGAGGGGGAATATTTTTGCTCTTCCTGTTTAAACAGCCTGCCACTGGCCGAAAGGCCAGAAAAAGAGTTCATTTATTCAGTCTTCAATTACCGAGATAAAACAGTGAAAAACGCCATTTGGACGCTGAAATATCGAGGACGGCACTCGATCGCCAAAGTTTTGGCGCGGGCCATGTCGGATAAATTACTGGAAGAACTTTCCGAGCTTGAAGCGTTCGAAAATTTTGACCTGCCCGTCATTATCCCCATTCCGCTCTCTAAAAAACGACTGAAAGAAAGAGGGTTTAATCAGGCGGAAAAATTGGCGGTTGAACTAGTTAAATTAAATCCGAGTCTAGTTTTGGAAAAAAATGTTTTGTCTAAAATCCAGGAAACGCCCAACCAAGCTCGCATCCGCAACAGAGCAGAGCGCCTGAAAAATTTAAAAGGTTGTTTTAAAGTACGAAATGAAAATTTAATAAAAAACAGGAATATAATTTTAGTAGACGATGTCTCCACCACCGGCGCCACTCTGTTTGAGGCCAAAAAAATTCTCCTCGCCTCCGGCGCCAAAAAAATCATCGCCCTAACTCTAGCTCATTAAATTATCTAACAATAGTGCCCGAGGAGACTGATTTGGAGGGTTCCAAGGTAGTGAAGTTGTCAGATTCACCGACTACATAGAGGATCATGCCTTGGGATTCTATTCCTTTGATCAGACGCGGTTCGAGGTTAGTTAAGACTGGAACTGACTTCCCTACTAGCAGTTGCGGATCCGGATAATGCTCGCGGACACCGGAGATAATAGTCCGAACTTCGCTATTACCGATATCCACTTTAAATTTAAGTAAGCGATCAGCTTCAGGAACGATTTCAGCTTCCAGAATTTTACCGATCCGGATATCCAATTTTTTAAAA
>DATBWL010000073.1:0-2417 GCA_036514795.1 Minisyncoccota bacterium | reverse complement strand
CTCTTTGCGACAAAGTAGAGAAATTAGCTAACCTGACAAAGAATATATTTTTGTATCAAAGCAAGGATGATACCGCCGTGCCTTTTGCCGATGTTGAAAAATATAAAAGAGATATCCCAGCTGCTAAACTAATGACTTTTGATGACAGAGGCCACTTTCTTCAGGAAAACTTTCCTGAACTTACTGAAAATATCAAAAAATTCTCTAGCTAAACATGTCTCACTTGAATGTAGAAATAAAAGCATATTGCCAAGATCAGGATAAGGTAAGAAGTATTCTTAAAGAAAGAAATGCGGATTTTAAGGGCTTGGATCATCAGATCGATACTTATTTTAAGGTTAATGCTGGAAGAATGAAACTGCGGGAAGGCAATATTGAGAACTTTTTGATTTCTTATGACAGGGAAGATAAGGAAGGTCCGAAAGAATCTAAAGTCAATTTGTTTAAATTCGACCCAAAATCAAATTTGAAGGATATGCTTGTAAAATCACTCGGTGTTTTGATGGTGGTGGACAAACAAAGAGAGATTTATTTCATAGATAATGTGAAGTTCCATATTGACGAAGTGAAGGATCTTGGCAAGTTCATGGAAATAGAGGCGATTGATATGGACGGAAGTCTTGGAAAAGAAAAACTATTAAAACAATGCCAAGAATACATGAAACTATTCGATATTCAAGAAAGCGATTTGATATCTAAGTCATATAGTGATTTATTGAACAAATGAAACCCATAACTAAAATATACGATGTCATCGTAATAGGAGGAGGAGCATCAGGGATGATGGCTGCCGGCCGGGCGGCGGAGAGAGGGAAGAAAGTGCTTCTTTTAGAGAAGAACAAAAACTTGGGCGAGAAGCTGAAGATCACCGGCGGAGGTAGGTGTAATATCACTAATGCCGAAGAAGACGAGCATATTTTGTTGGCCAATTATGGTAAAGGTAAGCCATTTCTTTATTCTCCTTTTTCGCAATTCGGCATGAAAGACACTTTTTCTTTCTTTGAATCGAAGGGCTTGCCACTAGTCGTGCAAGCTCGCAAGCGCGCATTCCCGAAGACGGAAAAAGCCCTAGATGTTTATAAAGTGCTGGAGAAATATATCAAAAAGGGGAATGTGGAAGTTATTTCTGGCGTGAAGATCAGCAAAATATCCGGTAAAAATGGTCATATAGAAAAAGTCATCGCTTCAGGCAAAGAATTCTCCGCTCACTCATATATTCTGGCGACCGGTGGCATATCTCATCCGGAGACAGGCTCGACTGGCGACGGCTTCAAGTGGCTTCGTGACTTGGGTCACACCGTGGAAGATCCGACGCCGACGATCGTGCCTCTAGCTGTCGCCGATGATTGGGTCAAAGAGCTTTCCGGCGTATCACTTTCTTTTATGAAGATAAATTTTTTTATAAACGGAGTAAAAAAGCTCTCGCTCAAGGGAAAAATACTTTTCACCCACTTCGGCCTTTCGGGACCGCTCATCTTGAATGCCGCGAGTAAGGTCGCTGATATGTTGCATGATGGGCAAGTGACTGCAACGATAGACGCATATCCGGATACCGACATCGGCGCATTGGATAAAAAGATCACCAAAATATTCGATGCCAATAAGAATAAAATTTTTAAAACAGCTTTCAAAAAAATCGCGCCAGAGGGAACTGTTTACGCCCTTTTGCCGCTCTTGAAAAATATTGCTCCTGATACAAAGGTGCACAGCATCACTAAAGAGCAAAGAAGGTCTATTATTGATCTGTTAAAGGCATTGCCGGTATCGGTTACAGGACTCATGGGCTACGACCGGGCCGTGATCGCCGACGGTGGGCTCTCGCTCAAAGAAGTAGATACTAAGACCATGTGCTCCAAGCTTTATGATAACTTGTATGTGACGGGAGATCTTTTGCACATCAGTCGGCCATCCGGCGGCTATTCGCTCCAGCTCTGCTGGACGACCGGCTATGTCGCCGGCAGTCATGCATAAAAAAGTATTTATACTACTTATTTTCTAATCTCTAATTCGCGCGAATAAGCGAATAGTAGTATTCTGAAAATTTTGGTATATTTAAGTAATGAACGAGAAAGAACTTGAAAAAGTTTTGAAGGCACTGGCTAATAAGCGACGAATTGCTATATTAAAGTATTTGAGACGTATTGGTCGAGCTTCTGTGGGTGATGTTTCTGAAGCAATTAAACTTTCTTTTAAGGCAACATCTAAACACCTAAGGATCCTTTCTGGAATTGATATTATAGATAAAGAACAAGAAAGTTTGACTATGTTTTATTTTATTCCCAAAATTAATCATCCCATAGTATCCAAATTATTATCTATTCTCTAATTCGCGCGAATAGGTAAATAGAGAATGAAATCGATTTAATTTAAATATATTAGAATATAAATATGAAAATCATCGGATTTAATGGCTCGCC
>DATBWL010000072.1:0-4969 GCA_036514795.1 Minisyncoccota bacterium | reverse complement strand
AACACGAAAAATTGAATCCAAAAACCCTACATGACAAGCTAATTAAAATGAAAAGTGATATATTAAAAGCTAATCGGCTCGCTATGGAAGCAAAGCAAATACAGATTTAGTTCACTGATGTTTTAATATGAGCTATTAAGTTCTAAGTGAATCAACGTCATCTTCTGGTCTCTTGGTTCAAAAAGGGTAATTTGGAAATTGTAATTTTTCCCGAGTTCTAGTTTCTCGCGCAGCTTGGCTTCGGATGGGAAGGTGGAATTGTGCACCAGTCCGGCGACGCCTTCTTTGATTGAGACCAGAGCGCCGTGTTTATTGTATTTGATCACTACTCCTTTGACGATATCACCTTTTTTAAGTTTGCCTTCAAATTCTTTCCAAGGGTTTTCCTTGAGCGCTTTGATCGAAAGCGATATTTTGCCGTCTTTTATTTCAATAACCCTCGCGCGGATTTTGTCTCCAGTTTTAAACATAGTGCGCGGATTTTCTACTAGCCCCCAGTCGAGCTCCGAAATATGCACTAGGCCTTCGAGCCCGTCTTCCAGCTTAACGAACACTCCGAAATCAACTAGTCCTGCCACTATGCAGTCCAAATCCTGACCGATAGTATATTTGCTCAAAATTTCCTTTTTTTCTTCGGGATTATTGTCTTTTTCTGAAAATATCAACTTACCTTCTTTAGGCATGGTGGAAATAATCATCACCGAAATTTGCTCCCCGACAAGCTTCTTCAATTCCTTTAGGATTTTATCTTTATCGGAGTCAAGCACGCGCGGATAGTGGTCCGCCTTAAGCTGGGAAGCTGGTAAGAATCCTTGGATGCCCTGCCACTCCAAAATGAGTCCTCCCTTGTTCGCGTCTTTTATTTCCAAACTCATCACTGTCTTTTCTTGGATCGCTTTTTCCGCTTCATTCCAAGTGAGCGCTTGCTTGGCTTCTTTGAGCGAAAGTTCGATATAGCCGTCGGCGTTTTCTCTTTCCACCACTTTGGCTTTAATGATATCACCGATGCGTATTTTTTTAATTATGTCTTTGGCATTAATAAATTCGCGACCGTAAATAATGCCGGTTCCATAGGGGGCCAGGTCGACATAAACCGATGATTTTTCTACACTAATAACTGCACCTTCAACGAGAGAATCAACTTCCGGCTTATTCACACTGCGGCTGACGATCGAACTTAGCACTAAGTTTTCTTGGGAGTTTACGCCTACAATCACTGCTTCTTCTTTAATCATAATATTTAATAAAAAATCCGCTCAATAAAATTATGAAGCGGATTAAGGCTTAGGTTTTCTGAACAAAATGCTTCAGAAGGTTATCCTAAATCCAGGCTTTTCCGCCTCTTCGGCGGATCGTCGTTGAGGCGATAATGCTTTCATTATAGCAAAAAATATGCTAGAATGCAAGTAATGATAATCACATATTTTGGTAAACAATTTTTCAAGATTCAGCAAGGCGAAACCGTCCTCGCTTTTAACCCCGTCAGTAAAAGTTCAAAAAGCGGTATCAATGTCCATTTTGGCGCCGATATTGCCCTGGTCACCACCAATCACCCCGACTACAATGGTGTGGACCAGTTGTCGCACGGGGAGCGGGTGCCTTTTCATGTTACCGGTCCGGGCGATTATGAAATAAAAGAAATTTTTGTTAAAGGAATAATGTCCGGCGCGCTCTTGGGCGGTAAAAAATATATTAATACCATTTATACAGTTACGGTGGATAACATTAATATTGCATTTCTGGGGGTATTGGCGGATACGGAAATCTCCAAAGAAGCGCATGAGGCGATCAGCAGTCCGGATATTGTTTTTATTCCCATTGGGGGTAAAGATATGATGGATGCCAAAAGCGCAGCTAAGCTGGCATCTTCGCTCGAGCCAAAAATGGTCATCCCGATGGACTATGACGATAGTTCGCTTAAAGCATTTCTAAAAGAAACCGGAGAAGAAAAAGCCGAGGTGGTGGAAAAGTTGACCCTAAAGTTGAAAGATTTGGAAGGCAAAGAAGGGGAAGTAGTAGTTTTAAAAGCAACATAGATAGCGCCTAGATAGCGCCTAAAGCCCTATCTATAAAATATAATTATGAAAAAAATTATCCACCATTTAAGAAGTCAAAGCGAGGAAGTTCGAAGGCATATTTTGCATGTTTCGACAGTGGTCCTGGCGGTTATTTTAGTTTTACTCTGGATTTATTCTTTAGGAACCAGTTTGACCAATCCCGATACCCAAGCCAAAATAAGCAATGATTTGAAGCCCTTTTCAGCATTAAAAGCCAATATCGTCGGCGGATATAGAAGTTTGAACGAGCCGCAATAACTTTTCCATGAAAAAATCTTTAGAAACAGAAGACGATATGGATAAAGGAGATAAAATTCTGCCAGTGGATGTCGTCGCCGAAATGAAGGAGTCTTATTTGGCTTATGCCATGTCCGTCATCACTTCGCGCGCTTTGCCGGATGTTCGGGACGGACTCAAACCCGTGCACCGCCGAATTTTATTTGCGATGAATGAGATGGGACTCACGGCTTCGGCGCGTTTCCGAAAGTCAGCCGCGGTGGTCGGAGATGTGCTCGGAAAATACCATCCACATGGAGACGTGGCGGTCTATGATTCCATGGTCGGCATGGCGCAGGAATTTTCTTATCGCTATCCGTTTATTTTAGGCCAGGGAAATTTCGGCTCGATCGACGGCGACAATGCCGCGGCGATGCGTTATACCGAGGCAAAAATGTCCAAGATTTCGAGTGAGCTTTTGCGCGATCTTGAAAAAGAAACGGTGGACTTTCGTCCCAACTATGATCAAACTAGAAAAGAACCAGTCGTTTTCCCTTCGAGTGTGCCAGCGCTTCTTTTGAATGGCACACTCGGTATAGCCGTCGGTATGGCCACCAACATTCCACCACACAACTTGGCCGAAGTGCTGGATGCCACGACCCATTTGATTGAGCGGGAGGATGCCACGACTGAAGACTTGATGCAGTTCATTAAAGGTCCGGACTTTCCAACTGGAGGCATTGCCTATGGATACAAGGATATGCTGCATGCTTACTCGGGCGGGCGAGGCGGAGTCGTCTGCCGGGGCGAGGCGGAAATTACCGAAGATAAAAATGGCAATGCCCAAATTGTCATCACCTCGATTCCTTTCCGGGTGAATAAGTCGAATTTGATAATGGCCATCGCCGAACTCGTGCAGGAGAAAAAATTGGAAGGTATCAAAGGCCTGCGGGATGAATCTACCAAGGATATACGTATAGTTATTGATTTGAAACCAAGCGCGCATCCGGAAAAAGTCTTGAATTATATTTACAAAAATACTCAACTAGAATCGAATTTCAATTTTAATATTGTGGCCTTGGTGGACGGCGTGCCGCAGACTCTTTCGCTCAAGTCCATTCTGGAACAATTTATTTTACACCGCAAAGAAATAGTTAAGCGCCGGAGCATTTATGATTTATGCCGGGCGGAAGAGCGCGAGCATATTTTGCTTGGACTAAAAAAAGCGCTGGATAAAATAGACAGGGTGATCACTGTGATCCGCGGCTCTAAGGATTCACAGGTGGCAAAATTTAATTTGATGAAAGAATTTAAGTTTTCGGAACTGCAGACGATTGCCATTCTGGAGATGAAATTGTCGAAGCTGGCCGGCCTGGAGCGCAAAGCGGTAGAAAATGAATTGGCCGAAAAGCAGAAATTTATCGCCGAGATGAAAGACCTTCTGGCAAGCCCAAAGAAAATATTGAAAACGATCGCCGGAGAATTGGCTGAAATTCGCACCAAGTATGCGGATGAACGAAAAACCAAGATAGTCAAAGGCGGAGTGAAAGAAATTTCCGATGAAGATTTGGTACCGGAAAAAGAAACCATATTGGTCTTGACCGCGGGGGGCTATGTCAAATGTACCGATCCTTCGGAGTACCGCGCGCAGAAGCGGGGCGGAGTGGGCGTGATCGATCTCGAAACCAAGGAAGAAGATTTTGTGACCATGTTGGTCTCTGGCTCGACTCATAGCAATCTTTTGTTCTTTACCAATTTAGGAAAAGTTTACCAAATGAAAATGTATGAAATTCCGGAAGCCCATCGAGCGACCCGCGGTAAATCGATTATGAATTTTCTCTCGCTCGGCACCGAAGAAAAAGTTACTTCCATTTTGGCGATGCCGAAAGATAATGGTAAAACAGGAAATTCATTGATGCTGGTGACCAAGGGTGGCATAGCTAAGAAAATGTCTTCGGAAAGTTTCAAAGATGTGCGAAGGAGTGGTATTATCGCGATTCGTTTGGATAAAGACGACCAGCTGATCTCTGCGCTGGTGACGGAAAAAAGCGATGAGGTAATAATTGCGACCGCTGAAGGTCAATCTATTAGATTCAAAGAATCTGATATCCGAGAGATGGGTCGGACAGCTGGGGGCGTCCGGGGAATAAAGTTGAGTGGCAGCGATGGAGTCATCGGCGTAGACGTTGTGTTCGCCAAAGGCGGATCTGCCTCGGGCGGAAAAAATAAAGGCGCTTTCTTGACCATGAGCGCCAATGGTTTCGGCAAAAAAACTGATTTGAAAGAGTACAAAGTCCAAAAGCGTGGCGGCTCCGGCATAAAGACTGCCAAGGTAACTCCGAAGACTGGCAAATTAATTGTGGCCAAAGTACTAACTGGCGAGGAGCAAGAATTGATTGCGATGTCCAAGAAAGGGCAAGTTATCCGCACAGCCCTGAAAGATATTTCTTCTCTCGGCCGCCAGACTCAAGGCGTGACCATCATGCGTCTGCGCGGAGGCGACGGGATTGCCTCACTGGCGTGTATATAGTGTTATACTTAATAGTATGTTCACCGATCCGGTAAAAAATTTAAGAGCTTTCGGAATTCGAGAGGATGCTGTCGTGGCGGACTTGGGCGCCGGGACTGGTTTTTATTCGGTGGCTGCTGGGCATATGGCGCCGAAGGGCAAAGTGTACGCGGTGGAAATAGTCAAA
>DATBWL010000071.1:0-8662 GCA_036514795.1 Minisyncoccota bacterium | reverse complement strand
GGGCGTGGTTTTCGCTGCGGTTTTTTAGGCATGCTTCATTTGGAAATCATCACCGAGCGGTTGCGCCGGGAATTTAATTTAAACTTGGTGGTGACCACGCCCTCCATTACTTATAAAATTCTTTATAAGAACGGCAAAGAGGAAATTGTTTACTCTCCCCATACTTTTCCTGATGATGGATTGATCTCTAAAATCTATGAGCCTATGGTCAAAGTTAAAATTATCACCCCGACTAAATATCTTTCACCCCTAATGCAGCTTTTCTATGAACATGAGGCGGAAGTTGGCGAAATGGAGAATTGGGGCGACAATCGCTCGGCGGTCAACTTGAATATGCCGCTTCGCGAGTTAATGCGTAATTTTTTTGACGAATTAAAAAGCGTTTCTTCCGGCTTTGCCTCCATCTCCTACGAGATAGGGGAATTCAGGGAGGCTGACGTTGTTCGCCTCGATATTTTGGTTGCCGACGAAATAATTCCCGCTTTTTCGCGAGTGGTTTCCCGTCGCCGAGTTGACGAAGAAGGCAAGAAGACGGTGGAGAAGCTCCACGCTGTGCTGCCGCGCCAGATGTTTGAAATGAAGATCCAAGCGAAGGCCTTCGGCCGGATATTGGCTTCCGAGCGAGTCAAGGCCTTTATGAAAGATGTCACCCAGCATATGTATGGAGGCGACATCACTAGAAAGATGAAGCTCCGCGAAAAACAGAAAAAAGGTAAGAAGAAAATGGCCGCCCACGGCAAAGTGAACATCCCTCAAGATGTTTTTCTTAAAATGATGAGAAACGATACTAATTAAATATCAAGGGGAGTCCTTGATATAGGGCAAATGAGCTTATAAAATAAGGCCAATTTTCCTTGACTTTTATATATAAATGTGATACACTTCGGTTAGTTAATAAAGGCTAAACGGATTGCCTGAGCTTCGCTCGAAAATCCAAAGTTCTTAAATAATACAAATACTGGTGCAAAATGGAAACACAAAACAACACCGGTCTTGGACTCATTAAATCAACTATTGAGAGAGTTCAAAACCAAAAGTCGCTTTTCACAAGCGCGCTCAAAAAGCTTGTTAATTCAAGCGAGGAAGAAATTGGTAAATATCTGGGTGAAGTGAAAAAGCGAGTTCTCAAAAATCTCGCCTTGATGGCCGAAATTCTGATTCCTGAAGTTAAGAAATTCATTGTTAGTGACAAATTTCAACACAGGGCTAAAGATGAAATGGGAATCAAAACTTATCTTTATGACAATTTTGCCAGTTGGATAATTAATCCGATGAAAGGCGAAAAAGTGTCGCTGGCTGCCCCGCTTAAGCTTGAGAAATTCAAACTTGAAAAAGCAATGCACGACACCGAGATTCAAAAGGAGCTTGGTAATTCCGGACCTATCCACATCACTCAGTTTCTGCCGCTACTCTGGACAATGCTTGTCAAACAAGCCAACGGAGAAGAAGGTGATTTGCTCGTGAATGGTTACGCCAACATCTTTCATGTGGAACTAGAAAATGGCCCAGTTGTTGCCGTGGACGCGTTCTGGTTCGCTGGCGATCGCGAGTGGATTCTGGACGCCTATGAGCTCGACTACGTTTACGGGTGGGATGATGGCCGTTGCTTCTTCTCTCCCGCTTCTGCATAGGCATTTGCTTCACTTAAAACTTAAGACCCTTGGTATCTTTGATACTTTGGGTCTTTTCTTTTTTAATAAAAGAAATACTGTCAAAGGGCATCTTTGACACTGATACACTTTGGCTTTTAGGGGTTGTGATAGCCAGTTTTTATTCAATGTCCCCTAACGAGACGATCGACCAGATAGTAGACAAAGGTTTGCCGTTAGGCAACTTGACTAGCCAGCTTTTGGTAAATGTTTACATGAATGAATTTGATCAGTTTGTGAAGCATAAATTAAAAGCCAAATATTATATCCGCTATGCCGATGATTTTGTGATGATGTCTCAAGACAAGAATGAGCTTGCTAATTTACTGCGATATATCGCAGTATTTCTCAAAGACAAATTAAAACTTGATCTCCATCCGGACAAAGTATTCATCAAAACTTTAGCTTCCGGCGTGGATTTTTTGGGTTGGGTGCATTTTCCGCGTCATCGGGTCTTGAGAACCGCGACTAAGAAAAGAATGTTTAAAAGGGTAGAGGAAAATCCAAAACCCACGACAGTTCAGTCATATTTTGGATTGCTAAAGCACGGGGATGGTTATAAGCTTAAAAAGCAACTGCTTGGGCAGGATGTCTTCCTGAAGATGATGAGAAACGATGTGGACTAAAACAGGCCTGGCATGTAAAGCAGAATCATGCTGACAATCACCAAAATGCAGATGACTGACCAAAAGATCTGGATTTTTTTCTTATGTTTTTGATTAAATAGCATGCTATAATCATAGCAAACAATGGCGGAATTTCAAAAAAGCAAAAAATTACAAGGCATATTGTTTTCAAAAGTAACCCTGCTTGTTTTGTTTGTCTTTTCTGTTATTTTAATCATCGGCCTGTTTGATATCGTCCCCAAAGAGAGAAATACTAACCGTAACAAGGAGCTGATCTTAGATCAGCTGAATTCTTTTAAAAATCAAAGTTCTTCACTCGAAGCTCAGATAGAAAAATTAAGAACTGACGATGGAATTGAAGAGAAAATTCGCGAGAAATTCAGGGTTGTCAAGGACGGGGAAGGGCTGGTGGTTATCGTGGATGACCAATCGGCCAAAACTAATACTGAACCCCAAAAGTCGAACAATTTCTGGAGATTTTTAATAAATCTGTTTAAATAATAAAGCGAGCGTAGTATAGTGGCAGTACATCTGCTTCCCAAGCAGGGGGCACGGGTCCGATTCCCGTCACTCGCACCAATATGCTATAATTAAATTATGAAAAAATATATTTTGGCATTATTTATAGTTTTGGCTCTTTTGACAGCTTTCTCTTCTTATGCTGATGAAGTTAATTATAATCCGACGTTATTGCCGACCAGCAAGTTATATTTCGTGAAGGAATGGTGGAGGGGATTAAAAGAGTTCATGATTCGAAATCCAGTGGCCAAGGCCGAATTTCAATTTAAGGTCATGGAAGAAAAAGCCATCGAAGCCAAGGAAGTTTTTGAAAGTGATTTTGATGATACTGATGTTTTAAAAAAGGTAGCCGATAATTATGCGCAGGCTAAACAAAGATTGAAGGTCAGACTGGAAACTTTGAAAAATAATCCTAATATTGAAGAGCTTTTGGGCAAAGTCGATGAACAGATTCAAAAACACGATGAATTGTTGCTCAAAGATCTAACTATCAAGATGTTGCGAATTAAGGCGAAAGAGGCTGATGAGAAAGAAACTGAGGGAATTGAAGCTGGCGGGGTGATTGAAATTAATGAGTCAGAAGATTTTGATTTTGAAGACAAAGATGATAATCAAAAAGAAGAAGTAGAAGATGAAAATAAAACTGAAACAATTATTGATTGTAAAGATGCGCCCTTGCCCGAATTGGCCGCACCTCCGGCTGGATGCCGATGGGATTTAAATTGTTTGACCAATACTTGGCAAGCAAAGATGACTTGCGATCAAAAACTAGGCGAAATATTAGAATAATTTATTCATTTTCATGAAACAAGTTTTAATTTACAGCACACCGAGTTGCGTTTACTGCAAATTGGCCAAGGAATTTTTCACGGCTAATAATATTCCTTATACGGAATACAATGTGGCGGAAGATGCAGCCAAGAGGGCTGAGTTGATAGAAAAAAGCGGCCAGCGCGGCGTGCCGGTCATCCAGATCGGCGACGACTCCATCGTCATCGGCTTTGACAAAGCCAAGATCAAGGAGCTTTTGGGGATATAAATTAATTAACTAGAACGAACACATGTCTGTTTTGTTTACTTTGTTAGTTCTATTTAATTTTTGCTATAATTGTTATTATGAGAGTACACAGCAGTAGAAAAATTGAAGATTTAAAAAGATTAAGGAAAACCGGCTTCAGCATAAATGAGTTAGTTAAAGAACTAAAGATACCAAAAACCACTATATGGCATCATGTGCATACATTAAAATTGCCTAGAAAAGCAGTAATTAGCATAAAAAGCAAACAGGGAGGAAGTCACAAAAGAAAATTAGAAAATATTATTAAGGCAAAGGAAGTGGCAAATACAATCTTATTAGGAAAAGATAGAGAATTATCAATTATTTTCTCCATGCTTTATTGGGCCGAAGGGAGCAAAGGAGATTGTGAATTTATTAATTCCGATGGCAGAATGATTAAATTATATTTAAATATCATTCAAAAAATTTTCCATATTAAAACGAATGAAATAAAACCAACTTTGAGAATTTTTTCTGGTATGAATAAAAAGAAATGCCTTTTATATTGGTCTAGTATCACCAATATACCCCAAAAGGAATTTATTATTAGAATTAATGATGGTGGAATACGAAGTAATACTAAATATGGAATGTGTAGGATCACAATTAAAAAGGGACATTTTGTTTTAAAAGTTTTTAATGCTTTAATAGATCAAGTTTGCAAAGAATTGCTGTAAGTATGATTGCCGCCGTAGTTCAATGGATAAAACAACTCGGTCCTAACGAGTAGCTGCAGGTTCGATTCCTGCCGGTGGCACAATTTTATGAAGTGCGTAGATTGTAATTTTGTGCTAATATAATAGCATGGAACAGGATATAAAAGAATTGCTTTTAGCTAACCTTGAAGTTTCCAGGGAGAACAATAAAATCTTAAGGAAAATGAGGGGCTCCCAAAGATGGGCACAGGTTACAAGAGTAATTTATTATTTGATCATTACTGGATTGGCTGTCGGAGCCTTTTATTATATCCAGCCATATATTCAAAAGTTTTTAGAGATTATTCCGGGTTTCAACAAAATGTTAAATGGCTTGCCGGATTTCAGTGCCTTAAATAATTTATTGCCCAGGTAGCTGTCTTGGCTAGCCCGAAATTAGTTAGTAAGATAGACTACAATTAACAAGCAAATATAAAATATGCCGCGGTAGCTCAGTTGGTTAGAGCATTCGCCTGAAGAGCGAGGGGTCGGCAGTTCGAATCTGCCCCGCGGCACAGCAAGGAACAAGCAAATTTATTTGCTTGTGTGGCTGATGAGAAAGGATTTTCCATGCCGATTTTTGAGGCCGGAAAATCACCAGCCGTAGTATCGGCGAATCTGCCCCTGGGCACAACAAAAAATCCTCCGCCATTGGGCGGAGGATTTTTGATTAGACGGATTTGATGCGGAGGGAAGTTTTCTTTTCTTTGTCGATTTTCGGCAGTTTGATGATAAGCAGTCCGTGTTTCTCTATGGCCTCGGCTTCTTCAGGGTCAATTTCTTCGGGCAGGAGGATGGTTCTGGAAAATGAGCCCCAATAAAGCTCTTGGAGGAAGAAATTGTCTTCACTGATGGTTCGATTTTCTTCGCGCTTGCCCTTGATCGTGATCATGTCGCGAGAGATGGTGATGGTCAGGTCTTCGGGCCGGACTCCGGCGACCATCGTCTGGACGATTATTTCAGCTGGAGTCTGATATACATCGACAGTCAGCTGGCCTTCTTCCTCTTCAGCCCATTCTGATTTTTTTGCGAGCTCTCGTCCTTCCGCCTCTTCAATTAAAGATTCTTCATCTTCATTCATTCTCATCCCGCCTGTTAATTTTTGAAAAAATGATTTCGTTGACATGGTTTTATGATTTAGCAATTAACTGATAATTATATCTATGGCCCAATCTTCTTAATTTCTCTAATATCAAAATAAAGATGATACTGAAGACCCAGAGAAGCGCAAATATTTTTAAGAAATCTTGCCCGCTATTCTTCATTATAAAAAAATTAAAGATACTATGCAAGGCGATAGCGCCTATTAATCCTGCTACAAAATACACTATTTTGATCAATTTAGAGCGTTGGAAGGCTAACCCCATCATAACGCCTATAATACCGCTTGAGACGCTGTGTAAGAGCGTAGCCCCAAAGAACCGCAGATTACCAGTCAAAAGGCTGACCGTCGCGTTGTCCAAGCCTCCGGCTTGATTTAAAAAAAGGACATTCTCCAGCGTGGCGAAGCCCAGAGCCGCAATAATGAAATATATCGGATAATCGATTGGCTCTTCCAAATAGTTAGTTTGAAGGGCGATCAACGCCACCGCCAGATATTTCATGATTTCCTCTGTGGCCGCCCAAGCGACGATCAAAGAAGTATTATCAGAAATTATTCCCTTGGCCCACTTCTCAATAGGCAGAACGAAAACCACGGCTAGCATGCCTAAAACGAAGGTAAAAAAAAGCAAACCTTTAGGTTCCGGGTGATCATTGTCTTCCTTGAGCCAAAACCAAAGCCAAATCAGGACCGGCACGAGGACGATGAGGAAGTAGAAACCGATAGTTTTTAAATCAAAATTAATCATTTTAGGGCTTCGCCCGCCGAAGCTTTAGCGGAGGAGGGCCAAGTTTCAACCATTAATAAATTTTTTCTATTTGGGAAGCAAGACCAGATTTCTTCTGTCACATACGGCATGAACGGGTGAAGCAACTTGAGGGAAGTATGGAGAATTTCAAGCAAGACCCATTTACGTGACATCTTTTCCTTCTCATCTCCCGATTGGAATATTTTTTTGCTTTCCTCTAATATTATATCAGCAAAACGGTGCCAGAGATAATGGTAGATTTTCTCGCCGGCCAAATAAAATCTGAAGTTTTCTATATCTCCGGTTGTTTCGGTAATGAGCGCATTTAATTCATCTAGCAGTCCCTGATCACTTTCAGTAATTTCAGGTTTTTTATTATAATCAAAACCTTCTGTATTTTCCAAGATGAAGCGAGTAATATTCCAGATCTTATTGGCAAAATGTTTGTAAGCTTTCAGTTTCTCGTCAGAAACCTTGCTGTCGTTTCCCGGGGCCGTGCCGATGATTAGCGACATCCGCGCGGCGTCGGCGCCGTATTTAGAGATGACATCAAGAGGGTCAATATTATTGCCAAGTGATTTGCTAATCTTTCTGCCCTTGCCGTCGCGCACTAAGCCGTGCAAGTACACGGTTTTAAACGGTACCTGGCCCAAAAGGGAGGTTGACATCAGTATCATCCGAGCAATCCAGAAGAATAAAATGTCGTAACCAGTTTCCAGTACGGCTGTCGGATGATAAGTTTTTAGATCAGGCGTCTTTTCCGGCCAGCCTAATGTGGAGAAGGTCCAAAGGCCGGAAGAAAACCAGGTGTCCAATGTATCTTCATCTTGGATCCAGCCAGAGCCTTTTGGGGCCTCTATTCCTACATATATTTCATCAATCCCTCGACTATCGCTCGGGATACCTCCCTTCGGTCGGTACCAGACGGGGATCCGGTGACCATACCAAATTTGGCGGGAAATGCACCAATCGCGGAGGTTTTCAATCCAGTGAAAATATGTCTTTTCAAAATGGTCAGGAATAATTTCGATCTGTCCACTTTCGACTGATTTTGATATCAGTTCTTTTAAAGTGATTTCCGTGCCGGCTTGTATGCCCTTGATTTCTGAATGAGGGAGTTTAAATTTTTTGTTGACGGCGACGAACCATTGGAGTTTGATTTGGGGCTCTATTATTCCGCCTGTGCGTTCGGCTGTAGCGATATTATGAGTATAATCTTCTTCTCTTTCCAGGAGACTTTTTGATTTTAATTTTTCAATTATTTTTTCACGAGCGTCTTTGATCTTCATGCCGGCAAATTCCCCAGCTAGGGGCAAGAGTTTTCCATATTGGTCTATGATCTGTTCTTTGTCTAAATTATGTCTTTCCGCTATTTCAAAATCAGCGACAGAGTGCCAAGGCGTTATAGTCATCACACCCGTGCCGAATTCCATATCTATCGCCTTGTCTTTTATGATCGTGGCGGCGATCGGGCCGTTTATCCACTCAACTTCAATTTTGTCGCCGTGTTTATATTTTTTATATCTCTTATCATCAGGATGCATGACTACATATTTATCTCCGAATTTTGTTTCCGGCCTGGCTGTACCTATGACAAAAGGACCGTATTTCAAATAGTAAAATTTTGATTTTTCTTCTGCATATACTATTTCGTCATCAGAAATAGTTGTTTGGCCTTTTGGGTCCCAGTTAACTATGCGGTGTCCGCGATATATGAGGCCCATGTCATACATTTGCTTGAAGGCGGTTCTGACGGCGAGCGTTCTCTTTTCATCCAGAGTGAAGGCTTCTCGCGACCAATCCAAAGATGAGCCCATTTTTTTGACTTGGTTGACGATCGTATCATGGCTTTCTTGGGCAAAAGCATCGATTCGTTTTAGAAAATCTTCACGGGTCATATCACGCCTCTTTTTTCCTTCTTTTTCCAAAATTTTTTCCACCCGTGATTGCGTGGCGATGGCCGCGTGGTCGGTGCCGGGGATCCAGAGAGTTCTGTAGCCTTTCATGCGCTTAAAGCGGATCATTGTGTCTTCAATGGCCAGCATGGCGGCGTGGCCCATGTGCAGTTCGCCAGTAACATTTGGCGGGGGGAGGACGATGGAGAAGGGTTTGGCGTTTTTGTCAGTCACTCCGTTCTCTACGCAAGTATCCGGATTAAAAAAACCGCTCTCTTCCCAGAGCTTATATATTCTGTCTTCAGTTTCATTCGGATTGTAGGGCTTCAACAGCTTTTCCGGTATTTCCATATTTAAAATATATCATTTTT
>DATBWL010000070.1:0-15174 GCA_036514795.1 Minisyncoccota bacterium | reverse complement strand
AGCAAAGTCCTCGAGATGGCGCATATAAACACCAGATGTACATAATCAGAACTTGCGTTGATAGAGAAATGAACGGTCATGCTCTTGGCGGAGGTGGCAGTGGTTTTCTTAAGAAGCAAGTTGCGCAATATTTTGCACATGGTGAAGCCGGAGGAAAGTCGTATGAAGGCATTGGCGGGCCTTATGTCACCTTCGAGACAGCATTAAAAATGATGCGGGATGCTTACAGGTTCATATATGTTAAACCTAAAACGAAAGATTCCGACATGGGGTTCGACCATATCGATGCAGTATCCAAAGCGGACGGATTTTTCCATCTACAAACTGAGGGGACTAATAGTTGCAGTCTTTATAGCGATCATCATGGGATGAATCCTTATTGGTACAAAGGAGACAAGGAAGAACGCGGTTACCCGTTATCTTGTCACAATGTCGACACTTCTTTCCAACAGATGATTTTGATTATTGGTTTGGCTGGATTGACTGAAGAGATTATTTTGTAAAAGAGTAAAGAGCCATCTTCACAGGTGGCTCTTTTCTATTCCTCCAGATTCGGGCGTTCGAGGATGAGCGGGTCGAGGCCGGTGCCGGTAATCTTGAGAATTTATGATATTGACAGTGTATGAATAATAATATATAGTTTCCACGGATAAAAAAAATGAATAAATGAAGTCAGACGATTTTATTCATCGGAGTCGAGATAATATCAAGAGCTCCGTCACTCAATCTTTCAATTAAATTGTTCATTAACAAAAACTGAACGCTATGTTTACAAAAACTCAAATTCCCAAGCACACCAATTGTGTGCGATTTGGCGCCACGCGCCATGCAGATGCTTATCGACTAGCTAGTATTTTTCTAAATGGAAAAGGCAGGCTGGCTACAGCAATTGATGTTATAAAAGCCAGAATAAAATATGGCTTTAAGCATCCGATATGGAGCTGTTACATTACAACTGCTTCTACCGAATGGTTTGGATTAAGTCGAGAAGGAAAACCTTTCATTGTCGTGCTTCATAATCCGGGCCCACTGGCTGACGAAAAAATTCTGAGAGAGAATTACATCTCCAAAAGAGATGATAATCATGATTTCAATGTCATTCCCAGGCAGATGTTTCTCGATGTTTTCGATGGCAAATACGGAAAAGTAGAACATGTATCTCTACATGATGCTGTCTTTGACATGAATGGAATTACTCAAAGACATGATTATTTGAGTAAAACTCTTGCTGAAAAACATTTACTCGTCCAGGCACGGCTTGCGGGAGGAAATTATGAAACAGAAAAGTACATTCATGTTCATTTATCTGGTTCCGTTCAGGAAAATCTGGAAAATAATAAGCGTAAACCTGGAGAAATTGAAACAGCTTTTCTGAAATGCGATTGCGATGCCTATTTTCCTTCATTCCTGTGCTTAAATAAAAATGAGCCTTCTCGTGAAAATGGCCATAAAATGCTAATGGCCATCCAAAATTCACCCATTGATTTGGAAAAAGGGGCAATTGCTCACTTTATTACTCTTGGCGCTTTGACAAACATGAGCGGAGAAATGATAGTTTCTGAAATCGATATTTCTAAAGCTGGCAATGATTGCGCATTTTTGGCGATTCTCGACAAAGATGAGGAGATCCGACTCGATAAGGGTGTTTCAATGTATTACAGTAGCTGTATGCACGATAATTTATCGCAGCTTTTCATTCCAAATGAAGAAAAGATGGAACCCCATGGGTGGAAATACCAAATTGACAAGATCAAAGGCTGGTATTTTACGCAACGATTCAGAGAAAAGATTCCTGTGGGCGATAAGCAGAAAGAATGGTTTGTGACATCCGACCCGACCTTTAGTGTAGAAGGTGAGCAAGAATTTCTTGTGAAGAGCCTGAAACCTCTTGGCAGGAGAACCATGAAGATACCGATTGAAACTGGGTATTACACCGTTGATTCTATTTTGGCTCAATTTAGTCATCATGAAGCCAATGCTTTTCGAGTGATTAGCGGGTATAAACAGCGTTCCAAGTATTACATAGGAGTTGTTGAATACTATAAAGTCGAAATTTATACTGATCGTATTATTCCGACAGAAACAGAGATTTTAAAAGATCGAAAACTTCTGGGCAGAATAATATAAAAAGTGTTTAAAGCCCCGCAATATTGCGGGGCTTTTTTATTCCTCCAGATTCGGGCGCTCGAGGATGAGCGGATCGAGGCCGGCGTTGGTGCCCGTGATTTTTAAGACATCTTTGTCTATCTTTTTTAATTCTTTAGATGAGGAAGTGTAATGGTTGATGACGGTGGAAAGGGAATTGCCCAGCTTGCCGTGGAATTCCTCGTAAGTCTTGATATGCTTGCCCAAGTTCTCCACATGCTTGATGATTTCAACCGCCTTTTCTTCTATTTGAAGTGCCTTGAGGCCCTGCAGGACGGTCTGTAGATAGGCTAGGAAAGAAGTCGGGGAAACGATGATAACTTTGTGTTTGGAAGCGGCGCGCTGGATCAAATTCTCCGATTCGTCTTTCAGGGCGCCAACTTTATTAATCAATAAGTCGTAATAAATCGCTTCGTGGGGGATGAACATAAAGGCGAAGTCCATCGTGCCTAAGGCTGGCTGGATATATTTGGAAGTTTCTGTGATTCTATTCTTCAAATCATTCACAAATGATTTTTCCAGTCTTTCTTTCTCGGCCGGATCGCGTTCTTCAATTAACCGATTATAGTTTTCAAGAGAGAATTTGGAATCGACTGGAATGATTTTATCTCTCACAAAGACGACCGCGTCCGGAATCAACTCGCTCCCATCTTCATCTTTGCCCAAGTTGTATTGCATCTCATATGAGCCGGGCGGCAGAGCATTTTTGAGCAATGTCTCAAGATAGTATTCACCCAAGACGCCTCTTTGTTTGGGATTTTTTAAAATATCTTGCAGAGACTGTAGCTGGTCGGCGAAGTTCGCGACTTGTTTCTGCCCTTCGGTGACGCGCACCAGTTCGCCGGTGATTTCTTTGATTAGCCGTGATGACTCGCTCGATTGATAGCGAATAGATTCATTGACCTGTTTGTGCGATTCGCCGATTTTTTGATCCATAGTACGAGACAGGTCGTTGATTTGCTGGAGGATGAGGTTTAAGCCTTGATCGTTAGAAGCTGGTTTTTTGCGGAGCGATAAATAGATCGAAATGATGGCCATCAATCCGACTGCGATCACAAGAATAATTAAGCCGATTTGCATGCTCTTATTTTAGCAAATAATGCTTTAAAGTATAAATCCAATCCTCATCTATTTCATCTGTATCCAGTTTCTGGGCAAGGAGCCATTCCAAGTATCCGCGGTCAATTTTAGCTATATCGGAGATCGGCTTGCCGTTATGCTTGCCGAATTTAAAGGTTCTAAACAGTGAGGGATGTGAAGAAATTTCTATCATTTTATTGATAGCTTGTTCTTCATTTATATTATCCTGTTCCATTACTTTTTTCTTCAGCCTTTCATACAATTTTTCTAAGACCAAAACATCCCCCATGGCGTCATGCGCCTGCGCCTCCACATCGAGGTCGAGCAGATATCGGAGATATTGCAGGTTGTATCTTTCGATTTTTTCTTCCGGATCTAGATGTCTGGCTAGCCGTAAGGTACAGATGAAACTCTTTGGCTCTATGCCTTCTTTTTTGATCATCATTAAATCAAAGGGTGCATTGTGAGCAATTACAACGGAATTTTTATCTTCAAAAAGTTTCTTGATTTTAGGCATATCGCCACTTTCTGAAAAGGACGGTCTATCTGCAACCATTTTATTGGAGATATGATGCACAGCGGAAGCTTCAGGGGGGATCTTTATAGGTGGTTTATAAAGGCCTGTGAAGGTCTCATCGCCAGTCTTGTAAGCTATTTGGCAGATATAGTCCTTGTCAGTATTACCAGTAGTTTCGGTATCAAAAAATATGATCTTTTGCATTTCACTATTTTATCACAAGTTGCTATAATAATGTTTATGTTACAGCAAAAAATCAGGGATGAAATGAAGGCCGCGATGATAGCCAAGGACCAGGTCCGGCTTGATGTCGTGCGGGGCATTATTTCCGCTTTTACCAATGAGCTAGTGGCCAAGAAAAGAAAGCCCTCTGAAGAGCTGACGGATGAAGAAGCGCAGACAGTCATTTCGCGAATTGCCAAGCAAAGAAAAGAATCCATAGACCAGTTTAAGAAAGCCAACCGCGAGGATCTGGTTAAAGAAGAAGAGGATCAATTTAAATACATTGAAGTTTATTTGCCTAAAATGATGGAGCGCGCCGAGGTGGAAAAAGCGGTACGAGCTAAACAAAAAGAATTAGGGATTACCGACGCCACCAAGAAGGGAATGTTGATGTCCGCCGCCATGAAAGACCTCAAAGGCAAAGCCGATGGTGCATTAGTCAAAGAAATCGTCGATTCATTATTCTAAATTTTCTATGAAAGAAAATATAGCTGAAAATTTAAAAAGGGGAAGTCAAAAAGAAAATGCTTTGACAGGTGCCATTTCTCATTTGGCAGACCTCAAGAACCTAAGAGAAAAAGTTAAAAATATTAAGAAAGAAATGGAAGCATTAGAGTCAAAAAAGAGACAGCTTGAGAAAGGAAGCCGCGACCAGTCTAAACAGATGGTGATCAGCAATTTTTCAAAGGAAATAAGGCAACAGAAAAATGAAATTGAGAAAATACAGAAAGAGATTAAATCCTTAGAGGAAAAGAACTTATTAGACCTGCCAACGGAAGCTCGGAAATTAATCGCATCTATGGAAATTGAAAAAATGGAAAAAGAAATACGAGAGAAATTTGAAGATATAAATAAATTAAGGATTAAAAGAATGTCTACGAAAAGGATCCAGAAAGAATATGATAAAATAACTGAAGAAATTAATCTAAAAGAGACAGAATCAGAGACGCTGAAGAAAAAATTGGAAAAATATCTTGACATCTTTCTTTACAAGGAAGAAACTAATTAATAAATCATGAAAATAATAATACATTGGTTAATAATTTCGGGGGCGGTATATGGATTGGCTTATTTTTTGCCGGACATAAGCGTATCCCCGTGGTGGGTAGCGCTGATCGTCGGCGCAGTTTTGTACTTCATTCATTCTCTTGTTAAGCCGATCATAAAAATACTGACTCTCCCGATCACCTTAGTGACTTTCGGTATGTTCTCCATAGCACTCAACTTGTTTTTTTTCTGGTTTCCTTCATACATCATCGAAGGCTTTGAAATCTCTACATGGAAAGCATTATTCATCGGAGCCGTCGCTATATCATTAGTTAACTGGTTGGCTGATAAAATTACAGATAAATAGTTATGAATACGGTTAATATACTTGCAAATTTTGTCGCTAGCCACGAAATACTCGCCTATATTCTGATATTTTTGGGCATAATCATCGAAGGGGAAGTCGTCGTACTATTTTCGGGGATTTTGGCTCATTTGGGGGGGCTGAGCATTATTACCTCATTTTTTGTCGGTGTTGCAGGAATAGTTTCAAAAAGTTACCTTGGCTATTACTTCGGCTCATTTTTAGAACGAAAGTATCCGCATAATCGATTTTTTAGATACATTGAAAGTAAAATTTTGTATTTTTTGCCTCATTTTAAAGATCGGCCGTTCTGGTCTGTTTTCTTCTCCAAGTTTATTTATGGAATAAATCATTTTGCAATTATTTTAGCCGGCTACCTTAGGATTAATTTCAAGACTTATTTCAAGGCTGAACTCGCTTCCTCGATGATCTGGCTTTTCGAATTTTTGGCATTAGGATACTTCTTTAGCTATGCCGCCATAGGCTATAGCAAGGATATACGAAAATTTTCAATCATAATATTGGCCTTCATCGTAGCTTTTATTCTTTTGGAAAATTTGATCACATTTCTTTACGAGCTGTTTAGGGCCAAGGAGGAAAAATAATGTTCAATATATTTAAAAAGAAAAAAATCATAATAGTTCATAATGGAGGTTTTCACGCCGATGATGTTTTCGCCTGCGCGGCGCTTTCTATCCTGCTTAAAGATAATATTAAAATTTTTCGCAGCCGCGATCAAAGGATTATAGAAAAGGGAGATATCATCGTAGATGTCGGAGGCATTTATAATGAGTCTTTGAACAAATTTGACCACCATCAGTCGGGTGGAGCAGGCGCTCGGGAAAATGGCATCGAATATGCATCTATCGGGCTTGTCTGGAAGAAATTCGGAGCCGAGATTGCCGGCAGTATTGAGGCAGCCAGGAAAATAGATCAGATTTTGATTCAAGCCGTTGATGCCGGAGATAACGGAATCAATATTGCCAATTACATTTTTCCCGATGTTTTTTATTTTACTGCCAGCAACATGATCGGATCATTCAATCCGACAAGTTTGGAAAGCGACGATGATATAGATAATATATTTGTAAAAGCAGTCAGTTTTGCCAAAGAAATACTTTTGAGGCAGATAAAGATAGCAAATGACAGATTGAAAATAGAAACGATAATCAAAGCCACCTATGAGGAGGCTTCGGATAAAAGACTTATTATTATCGACACTACAGCCAGGCGCATTGAACTGATGGAAACTTTGCAAAAAATGAAGGAACCCTTGTTTGTGGTTTATCCGAACGGCGACGGCAGGTGGCGGGCTACGGGAATCCTTGTTGAAATGGAAGCCTACGCTATCAGGAAAAATTTTCCGGTAAAATGGGCCGGACTTCGTGGTGAGGAATTAGTTAAAGCATCAGGTGTAATTGATGCGGAATTTTGCCACAGATCTCTTTTTACAACTTCAGCTAAATCCAAAGAGGGCGCGATAAAGCTGGCGCAAATTGCCTTACAAGGCTAAAACCTGTAACCTATCATCTATAACCTAAACATATGGCATTCATCGATGAAATGAAAATATACGCCCGCGCAGGCAAGGGAGGAGACGGCGTCGAACGCTGGCTTCATGAAAGAGGCAAGGAATATTCCGGACCGGCCGGCGGCGACGGAGGCAACGGCGGCGATGTTCATATCAAAGCCGTGCGCGATGTTTACATACTCGCTAAGTATAAGCACAATAAAAAATTTATGGCGGATGACGGTGAATCGGGCCGGTCAAGCTCTGAACATGGCGCCAATGGCGAGGATATGATTATAGATCTTCCGCTTGGATCAATTGTGAAAAATTTAAGAACTGGGCTTGAATATCATTTGCTCCAAGAAGAGCAGAAAATACTAATACTTAAGGGCGGTCGTGGTGGCTTCGGCAATGAGCACTTCAAAAGCTCGACGAACACAACGCCAAAAGAGTGGACTCCGGGCAAAGAAGGCGAGGAAGCGGAATTTCAGGTAGAGCTTCAGCTTTTTGCCGATCTTGGCTTGATAGGACTCCCGAACGCCGGCAAATCAAGCTTACTCAACGCTTTAACTAAGGCTCACGCCAAGATCGGCGCTTATCAGTTCACGACACTCGATCCGAACTTGGGAGATTTTTATGGTTACATTATTGCCGATATTCCAGGGCTGATTGAAGGCGCTTCAGAAGGCAAGGGCTTGGGCACTAAATTTTTGCGCCACATCAAAAGGACAAAGATACTCGCGCATCTCGTTTCTTTTGAGAATGCCAGCCCGAATGCCGAAGGTGGGTGGGAAAATATGATGAAAGTTTACAAAACGATCAGAAAAGAATTAGAGAAACATGACCCTGAATTATCAAAAAAGGAAGAAATTATTCTTCTGACTAAAACAGACGTGACCGATGAAAAGTCGATTAGAGAAGTCGTAAAGGAATTCGAGAAATTAAAGAAGCCGGTTTTTACGGTGACTTTATATGATAATCAATCTATCAAGAATTTTGGCGATGAACTTGTTAAATTATTGAAATCCAAATAGTAAAAAACCAGTCATCGTTGACTGGTTTGGGTGATGGGCTATTGTGGTTCCCCGACACGTCCCGTAGTGTGCCTTTTCCACATTACCTTTCTCTTTTGGATGAGGGCCTCACCTGAGCCTCTGACGCCTTAAATAGTATTAGATATACTTCTGGATATACAGTGTAATATATACCCTTTCGCAAGTCAAGGGATAGAAATAATCTTTATTTTGTATAATATTACTCAATGAGCCCTCCTTCGCCAAGGCTTCGGACGGGCAAGCAAAGAATGAACAAACATTACTACACCACAATAGGGCTTGAGATTCATGCCGAACTCAAGACCGAGACCAAGATGTTTTGCAATTCCAAGAACGACCCGGATGAAGAACGGCCGAATGTGAACGTCTGCCCCGTCTGCATGGCGCATCCGGGCACTTTGCCTGTCATCAACAAAAAAGCCGTGGAGCATGTCATCCGCGTCGGCCTTGCCTTAGGCGGGAAGATCGCGGACTTTACGGAGTTTGACAGGAAGAATTATTTTTACCCTGATATTCCGAAAGGCTACCAGATCAGCCAATATAAATACCCGATTGTTTCCGGAGGAAGCTTAAACGGCGTGGCTATAACCCGTGTGCACTTGGAAGAAGACACTGCTAACTCGAAACACGACAGAGGAGACTTCTCTTTAGTTGATTTCAACCGCGCTGGAGTGCCTTTGATGGAACTGGTGACCGAGCCGGTGATTAATAGTCCGGAACAGGCAGGAGCCTTTGCTCGCGAGCTCCAATTACTTTTACGAACCTTAGGAGTATCAGAAGCTAATATGGAAAAAGGACAGATGAGAGTGGAAGCTAATATTTCAGTTTCAACTGATCCGAAAGTTTTTGGAACAAAAATAGAAGTAAAAAATTTAAACTCTTTCCGCTCGGCCGAACGCGCGATTAAATATGAAGTGGAAAGGATGACCGAGCTACTGGATTCCGGCAAGGGGAATGAAATAGTGCAGGAGACGAGAGGCTGGGATGAAAATAAGCAATCCACCTTCTCTCAGCGCACCAAGGAGTCATCTCACGATTACAGATATTTTCCTGATCCTGATCTTCCGAAATTAAAATTACTCGAAGCTTTTTCCGCCAAAGGCGGACCAGCCTTGGGCTGGGAAGAGCTCAGAAAATCTTTACCTGAATTGCCTTGGATAAAGCGTGAGAGGCTGATGAGTCTCGGCATCACCGCCGAAGCAGCCGAAATATTTCTGACAAATTTGATGCTTGGAGATTATTTCGAAGCTGTGACTGCGCCTTTTAAAAGTGATAAAGACCTGTCTGCGCAGGCAGGGAAAATTAAACTGGCTTCAAACTATATCACTTCTGATATTGTCGCGCACATGAAAGCCAAGCAAGATTTTACTTTGCCTTCGGCCGGCAGTTTTACCGAACTTATAAATATGATATCTCTAGGCAAGATTTCTTCCCGTGGAGCCAAAGAACTCCTCGCTTATATGCACGGCGATGAAAGCCCAGAAAAAATCGCCAATGAAAAAGGCCTGATCCAAAAGAGCGATGAAGGGGAGCTCAAAGCCATGATTGAGAAGATACTAGGCGAAAATGAAACCGTGGTCGCTGAATACAAACAGGGCAAAGAATCCGTCCTCCAATATCTAGTCGGCCAAGCAATGAAGGTAAGTAAAGGCGCAGGCAATCCTGTTGTTATAAAAAAGATACTCTTGGAATTATTGAGCAAGTAGCCCTTGTCCTGCGAAGCTCTGTGCCCATCCGTAGCCTTTGGCGAAGCAGGAGCCAAAATGCTCATTATCACCATCTTCACGCTATCGCGTAGAGATGGTGATATTAGTGACCTACGGCAAGTCCGAGACTTGACTTGGAATGCTAAAAAATAGGAGATTTAGGAGTTCGCAAGAACCGTTCTTGCGAAAGAACTGGTAGGCTGTGACTTTTTTCCGGCAGTAAACTTCCTCTACCGTTTCATCTTATGAAACAAGGCCCGGTCATTTACCCCGGGTCTTTTTTGTTTTTAAGAAGTGGAACAAATGCTTTCTTTTAATCCGTAAAGGTGTAGAATCAAGCTATGGAAAAAGAACCCAAAAAACAAGAAAATTTTAATGAAAAAAAAGATGGTGAAAAATTTATTGAGTATATAAAAAGAAAATTAAAACAATCACCATCATGGATAAATATTGAAACTCTTACGCATTGTGCAAAGTGTAAACAGCGTATAAGTGACGATTCAACAGAATTTTTCACTACTTCATCGGGAATGCCGTTTGATTCCATTCAGCACGCCGTAGAAAGCGCTATTGAAGGAGGTCATCCGCTTTGGTGCACATGCATATTTTGCGGCAGTAAGGAGGAACTTGAAAAAGCATATTCGCAGATACCACCGGCGGAACGGGATTCATATACCCTCAAAGAAACAAAAGAAAAACTTCGAGAACAAAAGATTCTTGAATATATATCAAAAAACAAAACTTCTTAAAATCTCGATTTAATTAACGATCGCGGGTCCTGTGGCAAGTCCCAGACCTGACTTGGAATCTATTAAAATAGATGTCTACTAACCAAGCGATCGTCCAGATAGTAGACATTACCTTAAGTGCTTGACAAAAATAGTGGTACATGCTAAGCTATTTTCAGCATAAAATTTAACAACACAGAGGTTAAGTTTAGAGGTCAAATGAGGTGCCTTCGGGATAGCTCACCTAAAATTAAGCACATTTGACCTTGTTTCCATGGTCGTCAGTCGCGGTTGCTTACCACAAGGACTGCTCTATGCGGAAAAGACCCACCCCCGTTACTTGCCTGATCTAATCTTAAGCTTCTAAACAGGAGAAATAAGATGGCAGAATAAGAACGAGGGTTAGTCCGAAATTAAGTTCTTTTTAAATATATTATCCAGCTTTGTAATAAGCCTGGATCGTCAAGAGGGTTGACTTCTAGAATCAACACAAAAACTTCTTGATTAAGCCCCTACTGAAAAGTGGGGGCTTTTCTTTTATTTTGCTATAATAAAGCCATATAATTAATTTTTCATATTTAACATGGCAAAAGGGAAAACTAGGATAGCGATAAATGGGTTCGGGAGGATCGGCAGGCTGTTTTTCAGGCAGGCCTTTGATAATGAGAACATGGAAGTGGTCGCCATCAATGACTTGGGCGATTTGGCGAACTTAACCTATCTTTTGAAATACGACACCGTTTACCGACAGTTCCCGGGCGAGGTTGAAATGAAAGCTCCCTCGACTACGCTCGGGACAGGCGGCAGTTTAATTATTGATGGAAAAGAAATTAAATACACTCAAATCAAAGATGCTGCCACTTTGCCTTGGAAAGATTTGAATATTGATATCGTTGTGGAGTCTACCGGAGTCTTTGAATCTTATGAAAAGGCCAAAGTGCATTTGGATGCCGGCGCCAAGAGAGTCGTCATCACTGCTCCAGCCAAGGATGCTGATGGAGACATGGGCAAGACGATTTTGAATGGTATCAATGAAAAGGATTTTAAAGTCTGCAAGATTTCATCCAACGGTTCTTGCACGACCAATGCCGCATCACCTGTCATTCAAATTTTAGAAGAATCTATTGGTATAGAGAAAGCCATACTTTCAACTGTCCATGCTTACACTGCGACCCAGAGTATTGTTGATAGCCCGACTAAGGGCGTGGATTATAGAAGAGGCCGAGCCGGCGCGCAAAATATTTCTCCGTCCACGACCGGCGCCGCCATCGCCGTCACTCGAGCAATCAAATCTCTGGCAGGGAAGTTCGATGGCATAGCGATCCGCGTGCCAGTCATCACCGGGTCCATCGCCGATATCACTTTCATCTCCAAGAAGAAAACGACAGTGGAAGAAATAAATAATATATTCAAGAAAGCTGCCAAAGATCCAAGATGGGAAGGCATCTTCACTACCTCCAGTGAGCAAATGGTCTCATCCGACATTATCGGCCAGCCATACGGAGCGATAGTTGATCTCAACTTCACAAAGGTAGTAGACGGCAACCTAGTCAAAGTCCTGTCCTGGTATGATAATGAAATGGGGTATGTGCAAACCTTGATCGATCATGTCAGCAAAGCTGGACAGAATTTATAAATATGAAAATTTATTTAGCATCAGATCACGCAGGACTTAGTTTAAAACAAGAGCTGATTCCTTTCATTAAGAATTTGGATTTTCGACATGAAGTTGAAGACCTCGGACCGTTTAAATTTGACGAGAATGACGATTATCCTGATTTTATGATTCCCGTGGCCAAGAAAATTCAAGGTGAACCGGAGGCGCGAGGTTTTATCATTGGGGGATCAGGGGAAGGCGAGGCCATGACGGTCAATCGCTTTAAAAGCGTCCGAGCGGCGGTGTTTTACGGCGAGCACACACCTATTCAATATATCGATATGACGATGAGGCCGAGCAAAGATCCTTATGAGATCGTTAAGCTTTCTCGCGCGCACAATGATGCCAATATCCTTTCCATCGGCGCTCGTTTTGCCACCTCGCCGGAAGCAAAAATGGCAGCCCAACTATTTATCGAAACCAAATTTTCCAACGAAGAACGCCACCTAAGACGCATCAAGAAGATGGATAATATTTAAAAATGAAAGGCAAATTATATTGTCCACTACGGCAACAGGTGCGTGGTTAGTGGACATGAAGTAAAATATTTATATAATCTATATATAAACAAATGAGGGGAGAAATTGCATATAAAATATTGGATGCGCTCGCAGATAGAGCTATGGAAGCCGCTGATTTTATCGATGTTTTTTTAAGCGTCGGATACGGAGCCAGTTTCAGTAAGTTTGATTATGAGCATTCCAAAAGAGCGGATAGGAGACTAGAACACCAGGTGGGGCGCGAGCATAAAAGAAAATTACAGAAATACATAAGTAAATTAAAATCAGACGGATTCGTATCAGAAAATACTTATGGTCAAATCCTGCTTTCTGGGAAAGGGCAAGAAAAACTTTCTAAATTTAAAGGGAGATTAAATGTAAACAAGAATAACTACCAGAAAGAACCGGGTACTGAATTGATCATTGTCAGTTACGACATTCCCAAGGAATTTAACAGGGAGAGGGATATATTAAGGGATCTGATGAAACTCTTAGGCTTTAAAATCATCCACCAAAGCGTTTGGGTTGGAAAAGTGAAATTACCAAAGCAATTCATAATTGATTTGGAAAATATGGGGATATTGGAATATGTCGAAATCATGGAAGTCACCAAAAAGGGAAGTTTAAAGAATATCTATTGATGTCTACTACATCAATAGGTGCGTGGTTAGTAGACAAATAGGATATTGATATTTTTATGGTAAAATTACAGACAAGATGGAAATAATTCCGGCGGTGATGCCGAAAAATTACGAAGATTTGAAGAATAAAGTCGCCTTGGTGCGCGGGCATGTTCAAACGGTGCAGATAGATTTGATGGATGGCAAATTTGTAAGAGGCCGAACATGGCCTTTTGCGGATGGTGATATAATTTCCTCCAGTGATGCCCATTTATTGCGGATCATGGGAGAACAAGAAGGCATGCCATTTTGGGAAGAGATTGATTTTGAATTGGATTTGATGGTAAGCGACGCAGTCACAAACTTCGATTCATATTTGAAACTTGGCCCCAAGCGTCTTATTTTTCATATTGAAGCCGAAACATCGCAGATCAACACTGATAAAGAGCTGATTAACGCCGATAAACTACAGAAATTTAAGGAATTCTTGGAGGGGATTGATTTATACATCAGAGAAAACACTCAAATAGGGGTCGCTATAAATACCACTACGCCCATTGAGAAAATTTTCCCGCTTATCCCTTTTATTGATTTCGTCCAATGCATGGGGATAGAAAAAATAGGCTTTCAGGGTGAACCTTTTGATGAACGCGTTTTGGATCAAATTAAATCTTTGCGAAAAAAGTTCCCAGAGCTTATAATTAGCGTTGACGGTGGAGTCAATTTAGATACCGCACCCATTTTGAAAGATGCCGGAGCAAATAGATTAGTCGTTGGTTCGGCAATATTTCAGAGTTTTGATATCAAAGAAGCTATAGATGAACTAGAAAATATATAAATGTTGCTAAACGATAAGAAAATTAAAGAATTAGAATTAACAGCGAATAAAATTCGACAGACTATTATTGAAATGCTGGTAGAAGCCGGCGCCGGACACTCGGCCGGACCTTTAGGGATGGCCGATGTTTTCACCGCTTTATATTTTCACACATTAAAGCATGACCCCAAGAATCCGACTTGGGCGGAGCGCGATCGATTAATTCTTTCCAACGGGCATATTTGTCCGGTTCGTTACGCGGCCATGCATTATGCCGGCTACGACATCACCGATGCCGAGCTTAAAACTTTTCGAAAAATTAATTCCCGCCTCGAGGGGCACCCCTCATATAAAAAAATGCCGGCACTAGAGACTTCTTCAGGGCCTCTAGGCGAAGGCCTTTCACAAGCCTGCGGTTTTGCCCTGGCTTCGCGCTTCGATGGCACAGTCAATCAATATCATATTTGGTGCCTGACTTCCGACGGCGAGCACGAAGAAGGAATGACTTGGGAAGCGGTGTTGCTGGCAGCCAAATATAAATTAAGCAACATGACGGTGATTATTGATTATAATAATATTCAGATCGACGGAAACGTTTCCGACGTTATGCCTCTTGAATCAATTCGGGCTAAGTATGAAGCTTTCAACTGGCATGTGTTGGAAATGAACGGGCACGATATGCAAGATATCATTTCGACTCTCGAAGAAGCCAAATCAATCCAAGACAGGCCGACATTCATTATTGCGCATACGACACCCGGCAAAGGAGTGGACTTTATGGAAAATAATTACAAATGGCATGGCGTCCCACCCAACAAAGAGCAAGCCATAGAGGCGATGCGCCAGTTGAAATTAATAGAACAAACCCTAAAAGCTAAACCCTAAAAGCTATTATCATGGATTATCATTTATTTCCCACATATTTAGACGAAAAGACACTCAAATCATCTCCGATCAGAGAAGGCGCGGGTTTGGCCTTGGCGGAATTGGGTGACGAAAAAAAAGATGTGGTTTTAATCGGCGCGGACACGATCGAGTCCTGTCGGGCGCATTATTTCGCCGATAAATTTCCGGAGCGTACGATTGAATGCGGCGTAGCCGAGCAGAATATGATCGGCATCGCCGCCGGGCTGTCATATCAGGGCAAGGTCCCTTTTGCCGTCACTTATGCGGCATTTCTTATCGGCCGAGGATGGGAACCTATTCGTACCACTATCGCTTATCCGGAGCGCCATGTTGTCTTCATTTCATCGCACGCCGGTTTAG
>DATBWL010000069.1:0-13918 GCA_036514795.1 Minisyncoccota bacterium | reverse complement strand
TCCGGCGTCTGGCTTTTTAATATCTCAAAGGCCTGATTGCTGTCAGAGGCAACTGAAACTTCATAACCGTTTTCTTTCAGCTTCTTGGAAGCCATGCGGGAAAGAAACTGGTCATCCTCAACGATTAGTATTTTTTTCATGATTATATTATACCACTAATCCAAAGGCCGGCGGTCTTTTAAGAAGTATAATGCGGCCGAAAGGCCGCCAGCCAGATCAAAAGCTATATCGCTTAAAGTATCGAGCAGATTATGCGGATTATAAGTGATGAAAGTATCCAGGGAAAATTCAAACAATTCCCACAAAACCCCGATCATCAGAACGCTCAAAAAAGCGGTTAAAACAGGCCGACGGGGGGAAAAAGCCAGAGCAAGAAGCCCGATGAAGATTCCGCCCAAGAAATGCATCGGCATATCGTACCACCAGATAGAGAAATACCAGTGAAATTTCATGGCCAAAGCGTTCAGAAAGAATATGGCGATAACAAGCCAAAGAGAGATCTGAAATATTTTCTCTTTTGTCATATCTCGATCATAGCACAAATCAAAAACCGCCCCATAATATTTTTGGGGGGCGATTTTTTAATTAAATTAAATCTACAGACACAGACCACCTGGCGGATTGGTGGTGAAGCATTCTTGACCTGCGCCACAATCCTCATTTTTATTGCACTTATAACCAGATCCGAAGTCCGTTGGAGGAACAGATATCTGGAGGTATTTAGCCAAGGCGTCAGCGCTTAATCTGCCCCAGTAGCCCGTAGTTACACCGGCAGGCAGAATCAAGTATCTCTTAGTTATAAGTTTGTTTTGGAGTCTTACCACATCAGGCCCGACAAATCCTACGGGGAAAGAAGTGATTTCATTGCTTGTTGTCGGAGCGGCGCGCTTGCCTTGCAGGAAGGTTATGAAATTGTTTATGAAGCCGATGGCTGTCGCCTTGTCTGCGTTTGACAAACTGCTTTTGGAAACAGAATCCGACGCCTTGGTGGCAAACTCTATGGCCTGATTAATATAGTTGGTGGTTGATGCCGGCATAACCGTTTTGACTACAGTTTGATCCGGCGGATATTTGCTTGGTTTTATGGTAAATGGATTAGCGCTATAAGTATCTTCTGCTGAACCATAAGGGGGGCAATTTTGACCATTTAAGAATAGGCAGGCAACTCCTATTTTATACAGACCTCCGGTAGCAGGAATCAAGGGATCATTATTGCCCGGAATGGTCCATGAATAAGAGCCATTATTAATAGGGACAATATCTTGAGTGAGATTAAAGTTAGTTGGTCCATGAACAGATATAAAGGCATATCCATTACTTGGTTGATTGCAATTTTTCCATGTTATATTAATAATTTGTCCTTTTGTATAAACTTCCCCTCCATTCGGTGAAATGATTTTAATATAGGGCGAAGTTATGCCGGCAACGCATTTGGCAACAGTATTAGTTGTTGGCACTACGGTTTGGGGTGTGATAACTGGAGCTAGGGTTGGGGTTGGGCTCACAGCACGATAAGCTTGAGCGGCTAGCTGGGCTTTTAGGGTGACGACTTGATTAGTTAAACTTTGAATTTGAGCGGCCAAGTCATCTAAGGTGACAGCCTTAGTGGAAGCCGGAGCTAAAACTACCAAACCAAGCACTATAAAACTTAAAATATATTTTTTCATATTAATTTAACGGTTAATTATTGATAATTTATTACTTTCATAGTATAACCCCCCCCCGCAAAAAGCAAGCGTCGCATTAAACAAAAAAAATCCCCACATGGGGGTTCTTTTTACGGCTATTTTAAAGATATCACCTTAGCAAGAAGCTAAGTGGGTGCCTGCACAAGACGCCGAAGCGAATCATGACATTGGCTCCCATACAAAATGTGTTCTAAGTGATACTTTTTAAATAACCGTATCTTCATTATAGGAAGAAAGGGGTTTTCGCGCAACTAGACAATAAAAAGTTTCTGTTTTTTATTAATGATCGGAGTAAATGAAGGCTGTGTCGATCTTTGGATAGTCAAAGAGTTCATCTTTTTGGAAAAATCTTTTGATTTCTGCTTCCGCCGATTCCCTAGAGTCAGAGGCATGGACGATATTGGACTGTCCGCTCATAGAGAAGTCCCCGCGGATGGTGCCGGCGGTGGCTTCATAGCCTTTTGTGGGACCAACGACGACGCGAATAGCGGAAATAGCGTTAACACCAGCAAGAGCTAACACAACGACCGGAGAAGATTTCATAAATTTCTTGATGTCTCCAAAAAAAGGCTTGTCTTTCAAATGTCCGTAATGTTCTTCAAGTATGACATCTTCCAAACGGATCATCTTCAGGCCGATAACTTTTAACCCTTTCCGCTCAAAACGATGAATAATCTCTCCCAAAAGATTCCTCTGCAAGCAGTCCGGCTTCAAAATAATCAATGATTGTTCTTCTTTAGTCATAACGCCATCTTATCAGATCTTCTTGTATTTTTCCATGATTTCGGCTTCGACTTCGGCGCGGTCGCGGCCGTATTTGAGGTAGGAGAGCTCCTTCATTTTTTCTACTGCCTCAACATTGCCCTTCGGCGGGAATGGAAAGGCAATGTTAAAGGGCTTAGCTGGCTGACCATTCACCAGCATGCTCATGTAACAATTAATATTTTCCTGTTTAATAATGTCAGACGCGGTAAAAGTTGGTTTAAATTTACTTTCCAAAAATTCCGCGTCTTCCGGAGAGATGCGCATGACGGCCATTGAACCGACGTTGCCGAAAACAGCGTCACGGATATTTTCCTGTAACTGCGCAATATATTGATGAGCAACATTGAGTGACAGGCGATATTTTCTCGCCTCCGACAAAATAGAAGCAATGGAGTCAGTGGAGACATTTTGGAATTCGTCAATATAAAGATAAAAGTCGTTCATTTTCTTGCCATACATGTCGACGCGCGAGAGCGCCGCCATCTGAATCTTGCCCACAATGATCAAGCCGATCAAATTAGCATTAATTTCACCTAATCTACCTTTGGACAAATTGACCAAGAGTATTTTTTTCTCATCCATTATTTTTCGGAAATTAAAGACTGATTTTTCTTGAGCGATGACCGGACGCATGATGTCGTTAGAAACGAAGACATCGAATTTGTTCGTAATGTAAGGCACGAAGTTGGCCAAGCCCTGGTCCCCTGTCGTCTGCTCGGCCGAAGCCCAGAATTGAGAAATAATCGGATTTTTGCAGTGAGCCAACTTGAAGTCCCGGAAGGTTTTGTCGGAAAGTACCCGGCCAATTTCCAGCAATGTTGAGCCCGATTCCGGATGCTCCATCACCAGCAATGCCGAATTTCTGAAGTACTGTTCGAAGGCCGGACCGCCGGCGGTCTTCATATCAAACAGCTTGTTAAAAATCGCGAGGAGTTCATTGACCACCAAAGTCTTCTGCTCCGGATAATTGGGATCAAACTCGAGCATATTAAGACCCATCGGCCTCGCCGTGTAAGCTGGATCGAAATAAATCACATCATCCATGCGCTCCGGCGGAATGAAACTTAAGATATCTTGAATGTCCGTGCCGTGCGGATCGATAAAGCAACAACCGTCGCCGTTTAAAATATCTTGGCGCACCAAATTTTTCAAAAATACAGTCTTACCAGTTCCCGTCTGACCAATGACGTACAAGTGTCGCATACGGTCCTCCTTGGAAAGATAAATTTGAGTATCTCGTCCCCGATAACTATTGGTGCCTAAGAAGGTCCCTTGATTTCCCATTTCCATTGGAGCCGGCGCGATGCCAGCGCGAGCCACTTTAAGCTGAGGAGTAGACGAGACTCCTATCGGGAAATGAAAGACTGTCGCCAGTTCTTTCAAGTTGAGCGCCATATTTTCTTCATCGTTCGGCATTCTAAAAGAATAATTATGCAAGAATTCCGGCAATTTTTTATCCTTTATTTTTTCAAAAATAATAGCGTTTGATCCGGCTTCCGAGAATTGGTTGAAAGACGATTCAATTTCCCGTAAAATCTGTTCGGCTCGGTCCTGATTAGCGGCCGAAGCGATGGCCCTGATGCCGACGCTCACAATCGTGCTTTTGATTTTCTCGCCGACACGCGTGACGGCATTGTCATCGATCTTTTTTGGGTCTTTTTCATCTTTAGATTTTCCGCCCAGAACAAGCTCTTTGACGGCACTGCCAAATTTGCGATCAAATTCGCTAAAGATTTGCGAACCTTTTTTGATCGACTCGCCTTCTTTCACTTTTTTCAAAATGCTGGTGAATTTCTTGATTATACTATCGCCGACCGGCGTGATCATGAATTGAATGGCCGCCCCCTCCCCTTCCTTTTTAAGTTTGGAAAAGACATTCAAAATGGTATTCATGGGATCATGGTCAATCGTCTCATAAATCTTGATCGGGTAAACTTCATTTTCAGCCAGTTTGGCGTAAGCTCCAGCCGCGGCGCCGCCATCCGTAAAAACATTGTAATCATCCGTCACTTCCCGGACTTTAGCGTCCTGATAAAAGGCCAGAACTTGCTTTTCAAATAAATCAACCCTGTCTTCCGGAATAGCGACATAAACAACGACTTGGTCGCTGGAACTCGAAAGCGCAACCTCTAGCGTGTAATAATCTTTGGCTAAATTTTCTCGCGTATCAGCGACAGACTGCATGCCGGCATAAAATTGCTCCATGGCCGAAATAAATTCCTTGAATCCCTTCTGTTCGCCTTCTTCTTCCGGCAAGGTAACTTCATAAAGCTTCATGTTTAAGGCCTTGAAGATCGGCGTACCTTCTTTAAGTCCCGGGATAAGGTGGGCGGCAAAAAGGTACTGAATTAAGAAGCGATGGAAATCGTCATCTATGTGCGGATTATTAAATTGCTCGACGATGGCCAGAGCGTTCTTTAAGCCTTTGGTGTTTAAAATGCCGAAGAGCTCCTCCATTTGGCGGTCATGATTTTCCGGACGAAGCCTAAGCACGATGCCTTGAGCCTCTTCTTCATGGACGATGCGGCCGGAAGGCAAAATCTTTTCAGTTTCCAAGGCATGATAGGCCTTGATTGTTTCTTTGACTACATCTTCTTCTTTGAATTCTTTTTTCTGTTCCGTCAGAGATTTCTCTTTCTGGGCAATTTGCTCGCGTAAAAAAACAAGCTCCTCTTCGGGGTTCTTAAAACGCGGAATTTCCTTGAGGTTTAAACCTTCGGCCATATTAAATAAGTATACCTTATTTAGGCCTAAACAAAAAAAGCCCCGCTTTATTTCTAATGATTATTAATTAGGAATAAATACGGGGGCTGATGACTAAGTCCTTGCTAAACAAAGACTCGACTACATCTCGTTCGAAACGATAGATTATCTTGCGTTCTTCTTGAGCTCTGGGCACAAGAGCATATGGCGCTCTTTTGGCGTCTTCAGGCGACAGAGCCCTGAAAATGTGATCGCTAAAATGAAGCGCGTGTGACTCTTTTTGAGGTCTGATATCTCGTTTCTCCTCTGAAAATTTATTTAGTGAGAACATGGTTTGGAGTATTAAAAGTTGATTTTTCTTCTATTTTCTATATTACAAGACGGGTGGTTATTGGTCAATATTGACAAATCCCTACAGTGTGATACAATTTTGACAGGTATCAGGAATTGCCCCGTTCAAGCTACGTATGCTATACTTTAGCCGGAATGGAAAATTCCATATCTATTAAATAATAGTCGTATTATTAATAATAAATAACTAATAAAAATTATGTCATCATTAGAAGGGGGGATGAGAAGTGGGTCAAGGGCTGTTGATAGAGAGACCTTAGAACGACTGCGCAAAGACGCAGAAGTCCAGGAGCAGTTGGCAGCAGATGCTTTAGCTGGCAGTAAAAAACTAGAATCTTATAAATTGGGCAATCTGCCGACCAAAACATTAGCCGCCATAGAACTTTTAATGACTAAGAGTGCCTGGCGAGAAAAACTGGGTATTGAGGAAGGTGAATCTCTAAAAGCTCTTAAAAATACGGAAATATCCGGTGCCAAGATCGATGCGGTAAATAATTGGATGTCTGATCCAAGGAATCGCTATGAAGATGGCAAATGGATCTCGAGCGGCGAAGAAGCGGCCACAGAAACACACCGTCGAAGCGAAGCTTGGAGGAGTGAAGAACGAGCTGATTTTGAAAATGCTAAAGCTGAATTTGATAAAAAGTTCGGTAATAAACTAAAGACTTGGGCCAATAAAGGTTTCGTCGTTGAAAACATGGACGGCTTAGTCAAAGCTTATATGAAAGACAAGGACTTAGACCTCATCACCACCAAAGACAAGAAAGTTTTGTGGGGTACACCAAAATCTGGTTTTGCCATGAAGGAATAATCTACCAATCATAAACAAAAAAACCGCCTGCTGGGCGGTTTTTTTTGTTTTTATAAACTAGTTAAAATTTCTGGTTTCCCTTCAGTTATTAAAATAGTGTGCTCGAAATGCGCGCTTCGCTTGCCGTCTTTGGTACGGACCGTGTAATCATTTTCAAAAATAATTTTTTCTGTGCCCAAATTCAACATCGGCTCGATGGCGATGACCATGCCAGGCACGAGCTTCTCGCCCTTCCCTCGTCCACCGTAGTTCGGCACGAAAGGCGCTTCATGGATCTCTCGTCCCACGCCGTGCCCGGCGAGCTCCCGAACAATTCCATATCGTTTATCGACAAATTTTTCTATCGCCTCTCCGATATCTCCGATATGATTTCCGCCTTGGGCCGCAGCGATGCCGGTCTCGAGGGCTTTTCTGGTAACCTCAATAAGTTTCTTGCTCTCTACATCTATTTTGCCGACTGGCACCGTCATCGCCATGTCGGTAAACATACCCTTGTGCTTCAAACCTAAGTCAATAGAAATAATATCCCCTTCTTTTAAAATTCTATCTTCCTTTGGCACGCAGTGGACTATCTCGTCATTGACGGAAGTGCAAAGCGAGGCTGGATAAGGAGAGCGCGATCCGGAAGGTTGATAATTTAAAAAAGCCGGCTGATCCCCCACTTCGCCAAGGCTTCGCGGGGCAAGTCCTCCTTCGCGGATCAATTTTTCCGCATAATCATTCAGTTCTTTTGTAGAAATACCGGGCACCACCCGCTTGGCTACTTCATGAAGCACAAAAGCCAAACGCTTCCCGCCAGCTCGCAGTATCTCTATTTCTTTTGGGGTTTTAATTATTATATTCATTTAAAAATTGTAAGTAGTATCAGAACGGCGGCTTATTTCAAGTATTTCATTGAATGTCTCGTGCTTAATAAATTTTATTCTAAACTTTCCAACTCTGACTCTATAAACCTCAAAACTAGACAACTTTTTTACATCAAGTGTCTGATAATTATTCGAATGTATTAAACTGACAGCTATTGCAATACGTTCTCGGTCTGAAGCAGAGAGCTTTTTAAAAAATTTCTCATGCTTATTCATGAGTATTCAATTTTTTCAGCATTTTAAGCAAATCTTCGGCCGGTACCCCTTTTCCTTTTTTATCTCGAAAATCTACTACCGTCTCCCAAGTGCCTTCATCCCCCCACTCATCAACCGGCGTAATGTTAAAAACCGGCTTTGATTTCCTGACCACTACGAAAGACTTGCCTTTGCCTACTTGGCTAATCCAAGTCTCCATATTATCTCTAAGATCCTTTAAACCAATGATATTTTTCATATATCCCAAGTTTAACTTAAGATAAACTTCAAGTCAAGTCTTTCCTTTCCGCTAGGTCTTCCTTAGCAGCGTTAATTATTTTTCTTGAGTGGGCAAAGGCAAGTCTTTATCAAAGTAATCATTCAAAAGAAAACCATTAAAGTACACGTAGGCAGGAACAGAATCAATATTCTCTCCTTTGCCGTAGCAACAATAGTTATTAACAAAAAAATCTTCAGGTGGTAATTTAATAGTCACTTGTTTTCCAATAACATTTTCTTTTATGTAATTTTCAAATGCTAATCGTTTTTCATATGTTTGATCTCCTGCACGTTGATAAAAAACCGTGACACTTGTAACATCATCAAGAAAAAGATGCTCCCTATTAATAACCTTTTGAACTGTTTGCGGTTGTTTAAATCTTTCAGAAAGCACAGCATATCTTTCTTTTGCGGCATTGTTTTCTTGTTTATGTTGTATTCTGGCTTGGCGAGCTTGTGGCGAAAACCATTCTTGATAAGAAGGAGACAGCGCTATTGTTGCAGCAATAATAAGCAGGATAAAATTCTTATAATCATGATGTTTAATCAATAGCCATATACCTGTGAGGATATTGGCTACTGCTAAAAGATAGGAAAGTAAAATTACTTGGGCAAAAAGTGGAACAAGGAATATTAAAAAATCCCAGTGGCTACCGACAGAAATTAACCCTAAAACAAATATTGAAATCACACCGAGGCTGCTGAAAAAAAGAATTCTTATGAGATTTCTGTATTTATTTTTAACAGTTTGGTCCATAAACTACTTAAAACCAAGCTTGGTCAATATTTCAGCCTGCACCTGTTCGATAGTTTGTTCGCCGTTGATATCGAGGTAGTCATAATCGGAATTGTTTTTATAAAAATCTAGGGCCGGTATGACATCGGTATTAAACCAAGCCAATCTTTTTTTAACCTCGGCGAGACTCTTGTCATCGGCCCGGCCACGGCCTTCCAGGCGTGCAATGGACCAAGCATCTGAGACATTAACATAAATGATTTTCATGTCCTTCCGGCCGTAAAATTTAAAAGCTTCGTCTAGGATCTTGGCCTCGGCGAGCTTCCTCGGCGTGCCGTCGATCATCAAATGCTTTTTCTCGTCCATCTGCTCGATCATCAGATGCGACCAGATATGGATAGCTAAAAAGGCCGGCTGAAGCTCGCCTTTTTTCATGATGGTATTGGAAAGTTGGGCCGTATAGCCGGACTGCGAGACAAAATCGCGGAATTTCGCTCCAGATTCAAGGTAAAAAACTTCTTGTCCTTTAGTTCCAAGATACTTTTTCAGCAATAGAGCCTGAGTGCCTTTGCCGCAACCCGACCGTCCAATGAAAATGTATGTGGGTGAGTTCATAAAGTTATAAAGTTCTTAAAGTTATAAAGTGTTAGTCGATTGATTTTATGAAACCTGATAATAATTTTGATACCTCTATTGATAGATTATACAACAAATCAAAATCCTTCTTCGGAAGATAGTTGAATTCAAAGGCCAAATCAAGCATTGATCTAACCTCTCCACAGGAACCCTTGGAAATAAATAGGAAGTTTTTTAACTCTTTATTAGTTCTTCTTTCAAAGCCTTCAGCGATATTATTCATTATCGAGACGGTTGCTCTTTCTATTTGATTTTTGAAGCTATAATCCTTGCAGTCCTTAAAAGTTTTATAAATACTAACTGTGAGAATTTTAGCCTTTTGCCACGCTATTATATCTTCGAATTTTTCTATTTTCATTACTTTCTACTTTACAAACTTTATGAACTTTATGAACTTTATGACTAATGCCTAGTATTCTCGCATGGAAATCTGCGCGTCGATTTTCTTGATGAGATCGATAACGACTGAGACGACGATCAATAAAGCCGTACCGCCGATGGCCAGATTAGCCATACCGGTCATGCCCTGCACAATAAGAGGCAAAACGGCGACAAAACCCAAAAAGATGGCGCCAACCAAAGTAATTCTTGTTAAGATTTTGGAAACATATTCGGCTGTGGGTTCGCCCGGGCGTATCCCTGGAATAAAAGCGCCGTTCTTCTGCAAGTTCTCAGACATTGATTTCGGATCGAAGGTTACCGCCGTATAAAAATAAGTGAAAAGAATAACTAAAATGAAATATGTTATTCCATAAAACCATTGATTTTGAACGAAAGAGCTCAAAGCCGCGCCAATGTTCTGCAATACTGCGCTATTTACGCCAGCCAAAAAAGTCGCAATCATTTGCGGGAAGAGTAAAATGGACAAGGCAAAGATGATCGGGATGACGCCAGCTTGGTTTAAGCGAAGCGGAATGTAAGTCGAAACTCCGCCGTAAACTTTCATGCCTCGCACTCGTTTAGCGTAAGTAACTGGAATTGGGCGCTCAGCCTCGGTGATGAAAACGATTCCCGCCACAATCAAAATTGAACCAACAAAAAGCGCAATGTATAACGGAACTTGAGAAACATCAAAAGTGAAGAGGAGTTGGCTGATATTAGTCGGAAGTGAAGCGACGATACCGGCAAAAATAAGCAAAGATACGCCGTTCGATACTCCATATTCGGAAATCAACTCGCCGATCCACATTAAAAGCAGAGAACCCGCAACGATGACCAATAAATTACTCAACATGGAAAACAAGCCTAGACTCTGCAAAATACCCTGCTTCTGAAGAAGCATCATCAAACCGAAGCCTTGGAGGAAGGCTAGAGGCACCGTCAAAATTCTCGAGTATTGAGTGAATTTCTGCTTGCCCAGATCTCCTTCTTCGTGATAAAGAGCTTTTAGTCGAGGGACCATGATGGTGAGCAATTGCATGATGATCGAAGAAGTGATGTAAGGTCCGACGCCCAGCATGATGATGGAAAGATTGGAAAGCCCGCCGCCGGAAAAAATATTTAGGATGCCGAAAAATTGGTTGTTGGAAAGAAATTGAGAGAGCTTAGCCGCATCAATGCCGGGAATCGGAATGGCTGCCAACAGCCGGAAGATGACCAAGGCACCCAGAACAAAAAGAATGCGGTTCCGAAGATTTTTATCTTCCCAAACTATTCTGATTTTATCAAAAATGTTTTGCATAAATTTATTTGAGAACTATTTTGGCGCCTGAAAGCCCTAAACGCTTTCGAATTTCTGCCATAGTCGCCTTCTCGCCGTCCTTAAAGAGAGTCTTTAATTTTGCTTTGTCGACTACGACAAGTTTTCGAATTGATTTGAATTTGTAACCGCGGTTCTTGGGCAACTTCTTGATGAGGTCGCGAATGACAGGACGGATCTTGCGGCCGGCTCGGGCATTCTGGCCCTTGGTGCCGCGGCCGGAAGTCTTGCCGCGCTTGCCACCACGGCCGACATATCTTCGGTCTCTGTTTGGAGTATTTCTTTTTATTTGATGAATTTGCATATGTTTAGTTATAAAGTTTATAAAGTTATCAAGTTTTTAAAGTTTTTGGTTCTCTTCTTTATGAACTTTAGGACTTTCTCCGCCCGAGGCGGATCCGCCTTTGGCGGAAACTTTCGACTGTTTTGGTGCTTTTAATTGACTTAGGGCCATGATGACCGCTCGGGCGATGTTTAATTTATTCTTACTGCCGGAGTAAATTTTGGAAGTTACATCTTTAATTCCGGCTAAGACTAGAATGTCTCGGACGGCCGAGCCGGCAACTATTCCTCGGCCATAATTAGGCATCAGCATCACTCGGCCACTCGAGTATTTGGCTTCCACATCGTGCGGGATCGACATCGTCTTGGTCATTTTAACTTTCAACAGGTGTTTCTTGGCGGCCTTTACTGACTTATTTATAGCCAGAGCCGTATCGGCGGCCTTGCCAGTGCCGACACCGACTGATCCTTTCTTGTCTCCAATTAACATAGAAACAGCGAAGCTCATACGGCGACCGCCGGAGACGACGCGAGTCACGCGCCTGATATTCAAAATCTTCTGGTCATATTCGCTCTTAGGCCGCTCACCGCGGGATCCTCCGCGACCGCCTCCCCTGCCTTGGCCTCCTCGGCCTCCTCCAAATGACTTCCTTGGAACATCAGTTCTGACGCCGCCGGTTGGGGCGAAAGAAGGGCTCGGAACTTTTACTTTTGTATCTTCTGTGTTCATAATATTTGCAATTAAAACTTCAAGCCACCCTTTCTGGCCGCTTCAGCTAATAATTTCACTCGTCCCATATATCGAAATCCGCTTCGATCAAAAACAACTTTGTCTATCTTTTTGGCGGCAGCCACCTGTGCAATTAAAGCACCAACCTGCTCGGCTCTTTCTCTTTTAGTGCCTTTCTTTATTTTGGTATCAGAAGCCGAAACCAAAGTCACACCCTTAAGGTCGTTGATGATTTGGGCATAGATGTGTTTATTGGATCGGAAAATGGAAAGCCTTGGGCGGTCAGTTTTTCCCACAATCTTGGCTCTGATTTTTTTCTTCAATCTTATTCTTTTATCATTTTTCTTTTGCATTGTATTTTTTCTTTATAACTTTATGAACTTTCTACTTTATAACTTCTTAGGCTGACTTCTTTCCCTGCTTCCTTCTGATAACTTCGCCTTCATATCTGAAACCTTTGCCTTTATAGGGCTCTGGCTTCTTCATGTCTCTTAATTTAGCGGAAAATTCTCCAACTTTCTCCTTATCAATTCCGGAAATGGTAATTAAGTTCTTCTCGGCCGTTGCCTTGATTCCTGGAGGTATCGGCACAACAACCGGGTGCGAGAAGCCCAAAGCAAAAACCAAATCCTTGCCTTTGACTTCAGACTTGAAACCAACTCCTTCCAAAATAAGTTTCTTGGTGTAACCTCGAGTGACACCTTCAATCATATTCTTGATATGCGAAGCGTAAGTGCCCCAGAGAGAACGAGTGAAGACATCTTCGGCCTTGGGTGATAGGGTGATTTCCTTGCCGTTTATTTTCACATCAATAATCGGCTTAAAAATTTTCGTCAAAGTGCTTGGACCGGACTTAACAGTGAAAACGCCCTCTTGTAAAGAAACTTCTACTTTTTCCGGTATTTGAATGATTTGTTTTCCAACTTTTGACATATTTTTAATTTCGAATTTTCTTTATGAACTTTATAACTTTCTACTTTATAACTAATTTAACTACCATAATTTGCAAATTACTTCACCGCCGACTAATTCTTTCTTGGCCTCCTTGTCCGTCAATATGCCCTTTGGTGTCGAGAGAACCATAATCCCGTAACCCTGTCTAACCGGCCGCAAATCTTTGACGCCGGCATAAACTCGTAGAGACGGTTTAGAAATTCGTTTCAAATCTGTGAGTTTGGCCTTCTCCCCTTCATAGGCTAGGTCAAGGACGAGCGCCGGCATGTTTTTTATAACCTTTTTAGAAACGCCTGCGAGATATCCTTCCTTCTCTAGGCAATTAGCGATGGAGTGCTTCAGTTTAGAATAAGGCACAGTAACAGTCTTCCCTTTGACTCGGGAGGCGTTCTTAATCATTATTAACATTGCGGCAATTGGGTCTGTCATTTTTTTAGTTTATCAAGTTATAAAGTGGAAAGTTTATAAAGTACTTGATGAACTTTACAAACTTTATGAACTTTTCACTACCACGAGGACTTCCGGACGCCCGGGATCATGCCTTCGTTGGCCAGTTCGCGGAAGCAAATGCGGCAAAGGCCGAAATCCCTCATGAAGCCTCGGCCGCGGCCACAACGAAAACATCGGTTTTTCTGCCGTGAGGAAAATTTCGGCTTCATCGCCGCTTTGGCTTTGATAGATGTTTTGGCCATAAATAATAGGTTATAGGGGGTAGGTTTTAGGGAATAGAGAATTACTATCAGCTATCACCTATTAGCTATAACCTTATCGAGCCTAAAGTAATATCGCACTTAAGTTCTTTAAACCCCATAATTGGGAGTTAAAGAAGAAAAGTGGATTCTCAAAAGGCTAGATTCCCATCCTATCCTGATCCCCTCTTTTTGTCAACAAATAGCGAGCCAAACGGGCAGTGGACATTGAATGGTTTTTGTGATACAATGTGCTCATTGTTAAGCTTTATTATTCGGTTATTAATTATAATATAAAAATATGAAAGAAATGAAGGAAAACATTATAGATCAATCTACCGGTCAGCGAATAACAAAAGAATTTATCGGTGGATTCAAAAAAGAAGATAAGGGTAAAAAAATAAAGACACAGTACGAGCAACTAACTGAAGAAACAGACTTTCTTTCGATTGTTGGTTCTATGTCGTCCGATGTTAATGAAGATCTGACAGAAGACTTCGAAAATCAAAACATAATGCTCATGAGGGTATATGA
>DATBWL010000068.1:0-12441 GCA_036514795.1 Minisyncoccota bacterium | reverse complement strand
CCGACAGCATCGTCGGGGCTTAATCAAAAAATAACAAATGAATTTAAATAAAAAACAGGTTGCGTTGACTTTTGGTGTTATGGGCGCGCTCGGCCATTTCCTCTGGACTTTGGCCGTAGCTGTCGGTTTCGGCCAGTCTCTCCTTAACTGGTCGATGACCAATCACTACATGAACTTCGGATATACAGTGGGCAATGTAAGCTTGAGCATCGCTATTGCCAGCATACTCGCCGCGTTTGTCTGCGGCTACATCATAGGACTTATTTTTGCCTCGGTCTGGAATTGGGCAGGCAAAAGGTCAACGAAAGAAGTTAAAATATAAAAACAATAAAAAAACCCCCCGTGATTGCGGGGGTTTTTTTATTCTAACCTAGCCAATTTCTTAATTTGGGAAATTTTGAGCAGATCGGCAGGTTAGAGCACCATTTCTCCAGTCCATAAACCCGGCCGGCTCGGGCGGCGGCAAAATAAAGCAAAACGAATGCATAAATTATGTGCTCATCAACAAGGTAAGAATGCGGGGCAATTACGGGAAATTCGAGCACTGGAAAATAATAAAGCATCATTAGCGCTACGCCAGCCAACGATGAAAGTCGGACAAAGACGCCGAAAATTAATGAGAGACCTAAAATGGTCAGACCCCACTCATTCAGGAAATTGGTAATTGGCAGAATATTAGGACTGGCAAACCAAGCGAAAAACTGCGGAAATGTCTTAGCATTCGTCAGATAACCGGCCGCCGACCAGCCCGGGTCCAAGACTTTAGTAATACCCGCATGGAACATGAGCCAACCCGCGCTGATGCGGAGCAAAAATAGGCTGATTTTTTCAAATTTTGTCATATGCGTATTATACCAAAAATGCGTTAATAACGCATTGTCAATTAAAAACTATTTCAAATGGGAACATTCCCATACCGCAAGAACCTCGAAGTGTGCCGGCCTCCGTCGCGCCAAGCTCTATATCAGTCGCGCCGGAAAGGGGCAGGTTCTGTAAAATGCCAAGTTTAGGAATTCGCACTACCGCCGAACAATCAAATGTGCCATTAGTATCAAACCGCAAGATGGTCGGAAGGCCAGCCTGAGCAATACTTTTTCTCGGTTGATACCCGCCCTTGGCCCGGATCCCTATAATTTGTTTGCCGTCCACAACCGAGACATTATTAACCGGAATATTGTCTTCCATTTTATTGTCTTTGGAAAACATCAAGGCTCCGACAACAAGGATAGTGGCGATCAAGATTGAAAAGATGGTGAATTTCATAAAAATTAAAAATTAAAAATCGGCGGAATCACCCCGATTATGACCAAACTGTTGATGATGTTAAAAAGGGCAAAAAGAATGACGATCAGGCCGGCAGTCTTGAAAAAGATGCCCTTGTTTTTATTCTGATGAATGGAAAGCGAGCTGAAGGACAGCAGAGCCAGCACCGGCAAAGTTCCCAAGGCGAACGCCGACATCGTCAAGGCGCCTTGGAGGAATGTGCCGGTGGAAAGCGTGTAAATCTGCATTGACTGCGTAAAGCCACAAGGCAGAAAAAATGTTGCGACACCGACTAACATCGGAGTCAAAGTATGATTTAATTTGGAAATACCCAGAGCATGTTTGGAAATAAACTTCGGCATGGACGGCTGAAGTTTTTTAGCCCAAGGAAAAACATCCAGCAAGTTGACGCCTAAAATCAGCATCACCAGACCGATAATCAAGCTCAAGACAAAAGTACCGACGGCACCGAGCTGAAAAGCCGAGCCGAGAGCGCCGATGGCTCCGCCCAGCGCAAAGAAAGCTACCAAGCGCCCGATGTGAAAGAAAATCTGCGGTCTAGTCTTATCCCCTTCTTTGGCAAAACTCGCGGAGACGGAGAGTACCAGCCCGCCGACGACCGCCATGCAGGTCGAGAGCGAGGCGATGATGCCGATCACAAAAGCCGTGCCGTAAGAGACCTCGCTGACTGACACCAGATTCACCAAGCCGATTTTCTGCAAAAAAACATACAGCGCGACGAAAAGAGCAGTGATCAGAATGGCCATTCTAAATTCCGACCATTTAACTGTCCTTAAAATCGCCTCCGGGGAAAGCGCATAGCCGTGCCGTTCTAAACCGATGCTCAATTCTCGGGCTATTTCCTCCGCCGTCTGATCGCCGAAGTCCCCCGTGACTTCTACGCAACATTGGTCCAGCCGAGCCTTGGCTTTCGAAACAACTGGTAAGGCTAATAGTTCGTTCTCCGTCAAGATAACGCAAGATTTGCAATGCATGCCTTGGACATGAAATTTATATATTTTCTCAGCCATTGAAAATAATCCGCCTATTTATTGATTTGCTTAAAAAGCCAGATGCCGAGGAGAACCAAATCGAAAAGTACAACCAGCCAGGTTATAAAACCAAGCCCGCCCATGATGCCAAACCCGTCATATCCATATCCCATCATATAAAATAGCGCTAAATTAATGATAAATCCACTTTTGCATTATACCTCTTTTATTGATTTTTGTTATCTATGCCAAATAATCGATGGAGCCAGCAATAACCCCAGAAACTCTCCAAAAGCGCGATCCAGCCGACAATAGCAATCACAGTGTTAAGCCAGCTAGCGTCAAATTGTGGCGCCAGCGGAGAAAGCCACCAAATCGCCAAAACAAACCGGAAAATCCTGTCCAATTTCCCTAAATTTTGATTCATGTCTTAATATTTCAATTAGACTAATAATCTCGACCTCTTGAGGGCTAACAACAGTTTTTCATTTTTTCTTCAAGCTTTTTGGCCTGTTCTGATTCTTGTTTTTCTGGCTCTACTCCGCGCATTTTTAAAACAAAGGTTACAACAACAGCCAAAATCGCGCCGATAGCAAACATCGCTAAGTCAGTATTTATTAAACCGTATGCCACTGAAAAACTGAAAATGACAAATGCCGTCTTCCAGATCAGAATCAAATTAGGCTTGATGAATTGCTCCAATTTAGACATCGCGCCGACAACTGTTCCGCCCATCATAATTGCAGTTAATAGGTAGTAGTTAGTAGGTAGTAGGTTTAATTTTATTCCCATCAAGAGCCAGAGCCAGGTCAAAACCACGCCGGCGCAAATCGGACAGATTTTAAGAGACAAGTATTTACGCAGGAGCCATGTGGCAAAAGTGATGATCAGAATTGAAATTATAACAATAATTAATTCCATATTTTAATTATACACTTCTTTTCTATACCCCGCAGCCGCCGGCGCTTTTTTGCTCAACTGGCGTAACTTGTTCCAATATTTTTCTGTAGCCTTGACCACTGGAAAAAGTGGCGGAGAGCATCTCTTCTGGATTCACTTTATCCCAAGAAACGCCTTTTGATTCCATATATTTAGCAATTGTCAGATAGGTATCCGGGAACCAGTAGGAATTTACTTGCAGAGCTATTTTATACATCTCGCTTTCCAACACACCATTTGAAGCTAGAAGTTCCAAAAGTCCCAACATCGCCATGCCATGATTACAGTCGGGGAAATATGTTGAGTTGCCGCAACAAGGCCGGTAAATATTTTTCGCCACTTTTTCCACCAAGACCTGCTGTTCCGGAATCAGGGCTACGAACCGGTGCAGGCTGTAATGATCCATGGTCTTTCCTTTTGCTAAAGTCCAGCCACCGGTTGAAGCAAAATTACCCGCCCCGCCGTACGCCGGATCCATCATTGGCCCTCGCTCAAGAATTTCATTTTTATTACCTAAGCCAAATGCCCATAAAAGATTCAGAATTGTTCCAGCATTCTCTTGGGTCATCCTGATCTCCTTGTTATTGGCCCCAAAAAGCAATTTTTTCTCTTCGCTATTTAAACCTCCTCGGCCGGCATAAAGCGCTTCAAATTCATTTGCGTCAATCACGCCCGAATCAACCATCTCTTTGCCTAAATCGCCCCAAGAAACAGGCAGAATAATCTCCGCCGGAAGAACTTCTGCTGGTGGAATAATCTCTGTCAAAAAAGCTTTTGCTTTTCCGCCCAATTCCCCTGTGGCCAGGTGAAACCCTGCCATGGAAGGTGCTTGCGTTTTTTCTGCAATTGTCAGACTGTCTACTTTTTGAGAATAAACAACGGCCGAGACAATAATAATTCCCGAGATTAGCACGCTGACAGGCATTGGTATTTTATTTTGATCCATACATTTATTATAACACCTTGCATCTTTTAAGAGCAGTGGTGTTGATATTAATTGATAATTTAGATGAAGAAGACCAAGATGCCGATAATTATCATAGCAATTCCAGCCCATAATTTCACTTCCTGCATGTTGGTACTCTTCCAATATTGCACTTTTTCAAGCAATATTTTTTGAGAAGCAATATAAAGGACGGCAATCAGAGGAATGATGAGTATCAGATTATAGAGGGTGAGATAGCCAAAACCGGAAAAATAAGTCACTTGATCACGAAGGAGCCCTATGACCATGAGGTAGGGACCGCCCATGCATGGGAATTGGCAAATCCCAACCAGCAGGCCGAGACCAAAAGCGGCTAAGAAAGAGGCCTTGCCTAGAAGATTACTCATCGCTCCGTGCGCCACAGCGGGAATTTTAAGCTTGATCGGAAAACGCGGAAAAAATCGGTTAATGAGATTAAGAACACCAAACACAATGAGGAGCGTTGCCCCTAATTTACCCATAAAGTGCGGTGTATTAAACAAGTGCAGTACTTTGAGAATGCCCAACCCGATTAGGAGGTAAGAGGCAAAAATACCGGCGATATATATGCCGCCAATTTGCAAGATTTTCTTGCGCGTCATCTGCATGCCAAAGAGGAAGGCGATGGTGATAAGCAAAATTGAGAATGAGCAGGGGTGCACGCTGTCGAGCAACGCCGCCACCAAGACAATCGGCAGAAGCCAAGTCCCTTGATCGCTCAAATTCCAGATCAAAGAGGATGCTGATGGGCTGTTTTTAAGGATGACTAGCCCCACGATGGCAATGAGTATTATTGATGCGATGATGATTAATTTTTTCATTAGCTTAAGGAGTTACAACTGCTTTAATGTTAAGCTCTAAAGTCTGTCCGGCATACTCAAGCTGTACTACACGCTCTATCAGTCCGACGCCGGCCGGGCCGTGCGCGTTCGGATCAAAGACTACCTCAATTTCTCGCGCCTCGCCTGCTTTAATCGTGTCGTTCACTTTGGGTACAGAACCGCCGTGTCCCGGCATGCCAAATGGCCCTTTTTTATTTTCTCCGTTTACGACATAAGCCACGGTGCACATGCACGAAGTCGTCACGCGCTCCAAAATCAAATCAGTTTCTCCTTTATTTATTACATTGAACGAATAACTTACTTTGCCGTCCTTCATTCGAATAGTCTTGAAATCGTAAAATGTCTCTTCGGCAAATAGGTCCCCTGCTAATACTTCTCCTTCAGCCGCGCTCGTGGCAATAGGCGCGGATTTCTGCGCCGATTTGCCCCACCAAGCCAAACCCGTTATAACTAAAATAACAATTAATATAACAATAATATTTTTTTTCATAAATTTTTAAATAAAATAGTAAAAAATCCCTTTAGGGGATTAGAGGAGCATAAACAAAATCTCTTCGATAGAAGTTTTGTTTATGCCCTATTTTAGATAGGACGGACTGTTTTCTAGAAGAGAAAGCCAGCGAACAAATTTATTTTGATTTAATTTTAGGTTTTTATTTCTGTGAAAAAAATTAGCGTTTTGTATAATTGATGGAACTTTAAATAAAGTTGTTCTTAAAACAACGAATATGATAGTGAGTAGCAAAAGCAGTAAAAGCGTATCTTGAAAAATAGCTAGAGAAAATTTAGCCAGAGCATCTGAATGAAAATTAATGGAGGCCATCGGACTCATGCTCTCGGGGCAAACAGCGCCATTGATGGTCGTAGCCCAGCATCCCTGCCCATGTTCATCCATGTTCCCTATCGAAAAAGCGCCAAAAATGGCTATAAAAACGAGGGCAGATAGTATTAATATGGACAAACTTGATTTCATTACTTCTAATATTATACTGGATTATAATTTTTTTGCAAGCAACTAATTTATAGCTTTTTCGCCTTAATGCGCAAGGAATTGGAAACGACCGAGACGGAGGACATCGCCATGGCGAAACCGGCAAAGGCAGGGTTGAGTAGCCAGCCGAAAAATGGATAAAAAAGGCCGGTGGCCAGCGGAATGCCGATGATGTTGTAGGCAAAGGCCCAGAAAAGATTCTGCTTAATGCCTCGCATGGTTATTTTAGACAACCTGATCGCTTTGACCAGTTTAGAGATGTCGCCATGAAGAAGCGTGATGCCGGATGATTCTATGGCCACATCGGTGCCAGTGGCCATAGCGATCGCCACATCGGCCTGCGCGAGAGCCGGCGCGTCATTAATGCCGTCGCCCGCCATGGCAACTATTTTACCTTCAGCCTGAAGCGCTTTAATAGTGTCTAATTTATCTTCGGGCATTACTTCAGCTATTACTTCGTCGATGCTGACCAAAGAAGCGATATGTTTGGCCGTATTTTTGTTATCGCCCGTCAGCATGACTATTTTTATACCAAGCTTATGTAGCTCGGCAATAGCCTCTTTGGCTTCGGGCTTGATGGCATCAGCCACCATCACGAGCCCTAAAATTTTCTCACGAGTGGCGAGAATTATTGGCGTCTCACCTAAAGATGTTTTTTCTTCCAGAGAAAGTTCGTCTATCGTCAATTTAAGATCGTTCATGAGCTTAGGTGAGCCGGCAAAATATTCCACGCCGTTAATGACACCTTTAAGGCCTTTGCCTTTTATAATTTCAAATTTATCCACCGGCAAAAGATTAATTTTCTTCTCTTTGGCCTTCAAAACGACAGCATGCGCTAAGGGATGCTCTGATTTATTCTCCAATGAGGCCAAGATCCCTAAAATATCGCCTTGGATGGAAACAATTTCTGGCTTGCCCTTAGTGATCGTGCCCGTTTTATCCATGACAATGGTATCAACTTTATAAAGCTTCTCTAAGGTGGCCGCGTCTTTGACCAAAATCCCCTCTCGGGCGCCCTTGCCCACGCCGACAATGATCGCCGTCGGTGTCGCCAACCCCAACGCGCAAGGGCAAGCAATGACCAAAATCCCGACAAAAGAAGTGAGTCCCAAGGATAAAGCTTGAGCCAAGCCTAAATAACTCGAGCCAACCAAAAGCCAGAGCCCCAAGCTGACAAAAGCTAGAACTAAAACAATGGGCACAAAAACTCCGGAAATCTTGTCGGCCAGGGCTTGAATCGGGGCCTTGCTCCCCTGCGCCTCTTCCACCATTTTCACGATATGCGCCAGCATGGTCTCCGATCCGACTTTAGTCGCCTTGAAATTAAACGAACCGCTCTGGTTGATCGTTCCGCTGATGACTTCATCGCCGGATTCTTTTTTCACCGGCATGGGCTCGCCAGTCACCATCGCTTCATCAACATAGGACGAACCATCTACCACAATTCCATCAACCGGAATCTTGCCGGCCGGTTTGACAATGATAATGTCACCATGCACCACTTGATCAACTCCGATTTCCACTTCCTGGCCGGAGCGGATAACTAAGGCCGTCTTAGCCTGCAAATTTAAAAGCTTCTCGATGGCGTCGCCGGTTTTAAGCTTGGAGCGCGCCTCCAGATATTTGCCTAAAGTTATGAAAACAATGACAATAATCGCTACGTCAAAATATGTTTGATCGGTATTTAAAATATCCTTCAATGCTTCACTCCAGAATGTCACGATGATGCCGTATAAATATGCGACACCCGTACCAAGGCCGATCAAGGTATCCATATTGGCTTTACCATAGCGGATGAATCGGTAGACGCCTTGTAAATATGGCCAACCGATAAAAAAAAGTGTGAATGTTGCGATTAATGGCAGTAGATACTTAAAAAATTCCACCCGATAATTAAATATAATTTCAGAGACCATGGCAAAAATACTGATAAGCGCCATTGGAATACCGATATATACCTTTCTTTTCATTGAAGCTATCTCGGCTAATTTTTCTAGCTTGGATTGATTCAAGCCAAGATGAGCCGCATGTTCACTCTCGCTCATGCCCATATCTTTTGCTGTCTGAAAAATGAGAGAGTAGCCCAGGGGTTCTATTTTTTTAGAAAGAGCTTCCGCTTTCATAATCGAATCATCAAACGAAATCTTGACTGTTTCAGTGCCATAATTAGCCTCCGCTAATTTAACGCCTTCAACTTTTTTCAGAGTCTTCTCAATAATAGCGGCGCAAGATGCGCAGTGCATGCCTTTGATTTTGTAAATTTTCTCTGCCATAAAATTATTTACGCTTCAGTCTATAAACTTTTAATATTTCTTCAATGGCTTTCTTTTCCTTGCCTTTTTTAATTTGATGCAAGGCGCAAGTCTCTAGATGGTTTTCCATCAACTCATCTTCTACGCCGGAAAGGGCTTGTTTGATCGCTGATGTTTGAGTAATAACGTCAATACAATAAGTATCTTTGACCAACATTTCCTGCAATCCCTTGACTTGCCCTTCGATAATCTTCAAACGACGAATAAGTTTTGATTTGTCCATGATTTAACTTTATACCCTAGGGGGGTATATGTCAAGCGGTTATCAATATTGTTCATAATTATATCAAACTGGCGAAGATGCTCTGAAAACCCTTGATGCCGAGAACTCCGGCAATGACCAGGTAATATTGTTCCGGTAAAATAAAAAAAATGCTCAAAATCATCAAGCCGGCGGCCAATAAATCAATAATGCTGACCCAGTAAAGCCCGAAAATTAAATTCTTGACGATCAGATAGCCGGAAAAAATAATCAGCAAAAATATCGGCAAATTAACACTCAAAATTTTAAGACCGAGCAGGCCGGCGCTGAATATGTCGGCTATCCCCAAAAAAATCATGTTTTAAAAATTAGACCTCACACAAACCAGCGACGCAGGCTAACTCTTTTTTTACATCAAGCTCGTCGGTTTTTTCATAAGTGATGATTTTAGAGTAATCAATGTGGGCGAGTCTTTCAGAAAGTTCCAAATATTTACCTTCATCGATGGCCTCGTAAGGCGCAAGCTGGTAAACGTGATTATCACGAGGAAGGAAAGATAGACCGCCGACAATATCCCAATTTTTGTAAACCCAGTTGGCCACTTCGATCCATTCATTCTCTCCGACCGAAACAGTCACCGAAGGATTGTGTTCAGTGTAATTAATCTTTACCAATTTCCAGTGCTCCAGTTGGTCGATCGCCGAGACATCATCTTTATAGGTAGATCCGGCAGGCGATTTAACTGGAAATTCTAAAACATAAGTCGTGGCGTTCTCGAGAGATTGGCCAACCTCCGGATGATACGGCACTCCCTGGTCTTTCAGCATCTTAAAAAGAGAATCGTTGGCCGAGATCCTGATGCGACGGATATAATACGGCGCATGACGCGGATGCATGCCGGATGAACAATCAACAGTCTGAGACAAGGTGCCGGATGGCTTGACGCAAGTAATGCAGGTGGAGGCATTAATACCAAATTTTTTCGCATAATCCTGATTGATCTTAATCGCCTCTTCTCTTAATTTATTTAAAGTCTCTGGATTTCTTAAGGCCTGGCAATCCCACTGGCCAGTAATAGAAACGCCAAGCAATCTTTCTTTTTCGCAATTCTCTTTCCATTCTTTGGAAAGATAGGAAAAATTGGTCAAACTGGCCTGATAAGTTCCTAAAATAGCCGCCAAACGGATCTTTTTAAGCAAGGATTCTTGACTATCTTCGCATCTGGCCACTATTTCTGAAAGATTGCAAAACTGCTTTGATTGCAGGATGATTTCACCGCAGGGATTGGTGCCAATCGGGCCGATAATCGCCTCATCGGCCGGGTCAAAGTAGCCCTTATACTCCTTTAAAACTTTAAGTCTTCTTTCTGGCAGGGTTTTAGACAGAGATCCGCGATTAAATATCCCCCGCTCGCCGGAACCTGACTTCATCAGAGCCACCCATTCATCTAAAAATTCTGTATTGGAAGGCTTGGTGGTATAAACTGCCGAATTGTTGGCCAGCATTCTTTGTGGCTCGCTTAAATAAAATTGGCCCTTCTTCGCATCTCTGATTTCATTATCGTCAAAATCTGAAAGAGAAATCATGGCGCTCCTTCTGACTCCGCCGGAGACGACACAGTCCCCAATCATGCAAATGATGTCATGAATATCTATATTGCGCAGACGCTTGCCTTGGCGAGCAATCATTTTTCCGCGGACAAAACCAAGAAGACGTTGAATCGGATCCGGGCCGGAAGATTTTCCCCCCATTGTTTGAAGTCGGGCGCCGGCTGGCCTTAACAAGGAAAAATCAAAATCAATATCGCTGCCTAGGGCCCAGATCTTCATGCCTAAGGCCAGCGCGTCAGCCCAGCCTTCCTTGCTGTCTGCAATGATATGCGTCGGAAATGTTTTACCGGTTTGAAATTCAATTTGGGGAAATTTTTGAACATTAGCACTTTCTACAGACCAGCCGGCTCCGGTGCCGCACATTGAGACATACATGATCTCCGCCAGATCTTGAAAACTTCCCGGAGCGATGTATGAACAGTTGTAAGCGCACACATTAGTAGTTCGAGCCGCCTTGCCGGAAAATTGCAACAATCGCATAGACGGCATAGCTTCGTGTCGCAAGATGCCTTCCTTAACTTCATCATATTCTTTGGAATTTAATTTATCGCCCAAGTTTTCCTTCATAAAATCCATATAGCGGCCAACGGTCTCAATCCAGGTCTCACGGCGTTGTTCAAAAGTAATCCATCGGGAGTAAGTTCTATAATAAACGAACTCACCAAGCGGATTCCTAAAATATTGTTTGCTTTCTTCCGCTAATTTTTTGACATGGGGTGGAACTTGAACGCCTTTCTCTCGAAGAGCCGCTCGTTCGTTTCTATATAAAATAAAGGACTTGGCCGTGTTGACATAGCCGCCCAAAATTAATTTTTTTTCAATGGTATCCTGAATCCCTTCAACGGATGGAATAAAATTCTTATATTTTTTGGCAACTCGAACCAAATCAGCGTGAACTTTTTCCGCTATAGAGCCAGCTTCAGCCAAAGAGCCTTCATTGGAAGCAAGCATCGCCTTATTAATGGCGTTTTTTATCTTATCAATACCAAAATAAACAATAGTTCCATCCCTTTTTTGGACCTTAGCGATGATAATATTGTTTACAACTGCCGGCTCTTTGGTCTTCATACTTTTTTTAAACTCAACCCCGACGCTTTTGATCGGGGCCCCGATTTTACATCGGGATTAATAATAATTTACTGATTTTATGCTGATGCTTGTTTTCATTAATTATACACCAGAAAAAATTTGCCGCGCGGTGTGGATAACTCGCCAAAAAATAAAAAATCAATCTCGTCAACGAGAAAAAATTAGGTCGGCAGTAAAGCTTTGCATTTGCTGGCAAATTTGATCAAAATTTTCACCAACTTTTTAGGCAAGAGAAGAAAGTTAACTAAAAAGTTATAAAAAACCGCCTCTCGAGCAAACTCGGGGCGGTTTTAACTAGCAAAACGAAAATCAGAAAGGGATATCCTCATCCGGAGTCGGAATGAGATCGCCAAAGTCAGATTCGATCGGCTGAATAACTGGTTTTTCTTCAATTATTTTTTTGTTTAAGACAGTTGCGCGGAATTGATATGTTAGATAATTCTCTAATTCCAAAACCTCCTTGGTGATTTGCTTAAAATCCTTAATCTGTTCAAAATCCTTGTTTAATCCAGGGATTTGAATCAAGGCCATTTTGTAATCATGAACATCAAGCGTCTGTGAAAATTCAACATAATAATGCGGACCACGCGGATCAGGTTTATGCGACCAGTAGTGCTGGTAAGAGCGCTGCCATAAATGGCCGTCACTCTTTCCAACATAAACCACAATATCATTTTCTATAATCACATAAACGCCCGCACATCTTTTATAATCCTTTCTGGGAAAAGTGCTGGCAGCTCGGCTTTTGCGCTTGCCTTCAAATGGAGGCTGGAAAACTAACAAGTCCAACGGAACATCTTCGTGTTGCTCGAGATAAGGCCTAATCTTTTCATAAACATCGTTCAAGGGCAACAGACTGACCTCCCTTAGGATAAATTCATAAATCTGCTTAATATTCTTCTTGCTACATTCATAAAAAGTCACTTCATAAGAATCGTGATCTTCTCGTCTCTTTTTGAAGAAACTTCGAATGCAGTTATAAAGGCAAAGAAAGGCCATGCCGGAAAAGACTATCTTATGGTCTTTTTCTTTTTTAATAAGATATATTCCTGATTTATTTTTAAGGTGCGTTATTAACCACTTCTTCCACACCCCTTTTCCCTCTGCTTCAAACGGTTTTATAAATTTTAATGTACTTAAAATTGGCCCTTGAACAGAGCCATATTGTTTGGCTGTGTTCATGGTTTTTGGTTTTAAAAGTTGTTGTCTGTCTACAATCTATTCGTTTCGAGAACTA
>DATBWL010000067.1:0-5725 GCA_036514795.1 Minisyncoccota bacterium | reverse complement strand
AAATTCCAGCAATTGTGATGGAAATATCTCAATATCAATGAGGAAAAAGCTTGTAGAGAGAAGAAATGAACTGGGCTTAACTCTAAAAGAACTTGAAGTAATGTCGGGAGTCAAAAAATCAGGACATCCTAGTATTTCTGTATCAACATTGGCTGCCATTGAAAGAGGTGCATTAAAAAAGGTTAAACCTAAGACTCTAATGATTATTTTACGTATATTAAATCTTACCCTAGAATTAATCTTAGATCTTAGATTGGGTATTTCAAATGAAATACCTGGTCTTCCAGAAATGACCAAATTAATATTTGGGCTTGAGAAAATAGCAGAAAATTATCACTTTGTTACGAGTAAATTAGAAAATACTGATTTACTTGCAAAATTGCGTAATAGGGAAATAAATATTGCAATTTTAGACAAAGAGGTCATTAGGTACAGAACATTAGAATACACACCTGTGGCTATGCTGACAAAATCTATAATAATTTGCTGTTTAAGAGAAGAGAAGAATATCATAAAAGAACGCCTTAATTTTAAGAATCTTTTTATGGAAATTTTTGTCTCAATCAAGAATCTCAAAGAAGAGGGGGTAAATGACCTTGATCTTCTTTTTTATCCAGGATTTGTTCTCTAAAAACCAAAACCGCTTAATCAAAAGATTAAGCGGTTTTTTATTTTTTGAAGCCAATTTGGGGTTTGGTTTTGGATTCCTGCATTAGAAGTTGTTTTAGGATATCAAAAACTTGTCTCAATTTGGAATCATATTTTTTCTCCATTTGTTCGATTTTCTGCCTTATTTTTGTATTAGTTGCCAATAATTCTCGCAACTTGGTGAAAGTTCTGATAATTTGGATATTCACTTGAATGGCTTTTTTGCTATTTAAAACACTAGAAAGCATGGCCACCCCTTGCTCGGTAAACACATAGGGTAAATATTTCCTATGCTGACCACGCCCATTGTTTAAGGTCACAAATTGTGATCTTAGAGATTTATATTCATCTTTTGTTAATTGAAACATAAAATCCAAAGGAAATCGTTCTATATTTCTTTTAACTGCTTGTATAAGAACTCTAATCTCAACCTCATAAAGCTCCGCAAGATCGCGGTCGATCATTACTTTTTTGCCTCTTAAGAGAAAAATCTTATTTATAATTCTCTCACCAGGTATTAATGAAAGTTCATTATTTAATTTATTCATAAACTAATTATATCAATAATTAGCAGATTTTATTGATTTTCCAAAAACTGCCAGATCTTCTCGTTTTGCAGGATATTTTCCACATAGGCCCGAGCCCGGATCGGGTCGGCATCTTTATACATCTCCATCAACTTTTCCACTTCAGATTTTATTTCATTTTCTTCGGCTTTAATGTTTTCCTGCTTGGCAATGGCGTGAAGAATTAATTCCAATTTAGATCTTTTCTCGCCTTCCTTTTCCCATTCTTTTTTCATGTCTTCTTCGGTCTTATTGAGATGTTTTAAATAATCTTCAAATTTAAAGCCTGATTTTTCAATATCGCCTTTGACTTGATAAAGCATTTTCTCCAGTTCACTATCAACCAAAATGCGAGGCAACTCGATCTTGGTTTTATCCAAAATAGCGTCAATAATCTTAATGCGTTGCTTTTCTTTGGTTTTTATTTTTTCTTCCTCGCTCAATTCCGTTTTTTCTGGTTTATTTTTGTTCATTTCAGCAGCCAGCGCCTTATAATCCGGCAGTTTTACTCCCGGCAAAACGGCAGTTTTGATCTTGAAACCTAAAGGATTATCGCGGACTAATTTGATGATCGATATTTCCGGCCGGCCGATCGCATCGATTTTATTTTCTTCCAGAATGTGCAAATAAGCTTTAGGCATCGCCAATTCAGCCATCTCTTCCAAGATTCTCATCTCCGGTATATTTTTAATTAATATATTCTCCGGTACATGGCCCTTTCTAAAACCTGGCAATTCTAGATCTTTTCCCAGGTTTTTTAGGGCTTCGGCCCGATGCATTTGGAAATCGAGCCAATCAATTTGGCCTTCAATTTCAATCGTGCTTTCGGGTAATTTGTTTATTTTAATCGGCATTTTTGTAGTCTACAACAAAAAAATCCCCCCGCCAACCGGCGATGGGGATTTTTTGATTTAAAATTAGAGCCCGCTGTCAAGATTATTGATGTCTATGCTATTTAAGTCATTCTCAATGTCAGAAACATCGTTGGTTGTTGTGGTAGTAGTAACCGATCCGCTATCAGTGGTACTTGGCTGGGCTACCTTATTTTTAATGCTGGTCTTCCAAAGAAAGATCCCTCCAATGACCAATAAAATGATAATGACAATTGAACTAATAAGCGCCCCGTTTGACTTTTGTTCCATTTTTTATTTATTTATAAATCCCGACGCCCCAGCTCAAGGCTGGGGGAATCGGGATCCCGACTTTATGTCAGGATCTAATAATTATTGAGTTGGTTCTGTGGTAGTTGAAGAATTATCGTCAGATGAATTCTCCGTCTCGTTTTCACTTTCAGGTTTTTCAACCTTTCCAAGGCCTTTCAAAACCTTGACCGCTTCCACTAAACTTTTGTGTGCTTCTTTGATCAAGCCTTTCACAATATTGGCTCCATCTTTAATCTGTGTCCAATTTTCAACTGTGATTTTCTCGTCAGTGGTCGGCACCAAAGCTTTAAGTTCTGCCAATTTGGCTTGTGCATCGGCTAATTTCGTCTTGGAATCAGCCAAGTAAACTTCAGCTTGGACAGTATCCTTGCCGGCTGCTTTCAAAGCATCAATCCTGGCCTGAACTCTCTCTTGCAATCTTGTAATATTCTTGACGGCTGATTCAAATCTTTCACCAAGGATTTTTTGGGCATTACCTCGAAATTCTCCTCTCTTTTCTTTAATGTTAGCCTTGAATTCAGCTTTTTCAGCTTCTAATTTAGTCTTGAAGGCTTCACGGTCTGCCTTAATAATAGCTTGAAATTCTTTCTTCTTAGCCGCTAATTCTGTCTTGAAAATTTCTCTTTTAGCAGCCATGTCCTCTTTAGATAATCCTGTTACACCTTTAAAAGCTTCTCTTTTGGCTTCAACTGCGTCTTTAAAAGCTTCTCTTTGGGTCTCGATTTGCTGTTTGAGGGCATCTCGTTGGGCCTCAATCTGAGACTTCAATTCTGCAGACATTGGCTTTATTCCTGTTGCTGATCCGCCATCTTCTTCAGCAGACGCAACTCGACCTAAAGCAAAAACTGCTAGAACCATAATCAACACAAAACCTATATATTTTTTCATATGATTTTACTTAATCACGTCGCGCATGTCTGATTCAACAGAATCATGTCGCATTCCTGTCAACTGAAATGCGACTATGCGCGATGCTTTAATAATTAAACTACTAATAATTGACCTTGCATCTAAAATAGACGGAAGAGCGAACATAATCTTACAACTGCCTTCATTGTATACGATATAACTCATGTCTGGCAAGAAGTGGGGTACCTAAGGTTTGTGTTACTATTTATTTGTAATAATACGCTAAGTGTGCCGTCTTAAACTAAAGAGCAATGAATATCGATAAAATAAGAATAGAATTTCAGAAAACTTATGACGAGTATGCGGACGCAATATTCCGTTATTGCTATTTTCAGATGTCTGACAGAGAAAAAGCCAAGGATCTGGCGCAAGATACTTTCCTAAAATTTTGGGAATATGTAGCGTCCGGCAAACAAGTAGAATATGTTAAATCATTTCTCTATCGCATCGCCAGTAATACGGTCATAGATGAACGACGCAAGAAAAAAACTATTTCCTTGGAAAAAATCACGGAAAACGGCCATGATTGGGCCGATGAAAAGGATGAGGAAAAACAAAAGGAAATAATTTATGAAGGAAGGCGGGCCATCGAAACCGTAGCCAAACTTCCTGAAAAATACCGCGATGTTCTAATGCTCCGATATGTCGACGATCTTTCGATAAAAGAAATTGCAAAAATTATTGATGAGAAGGAAAACAATGTTTCTGTCAGAATCAACAGGGGATTAGAGAAATTAAAAAATATTTTGAATGAAGGCAAAAACAATGAATAATAAAGAACTGCAAAATTTTATAGATCAAGCAAAAAGCATAAAAATGACCGCCGAGGAGAAATCTCTACTGCGTTCAAAATTGTCTTCTTTGCCGATTCCATCTCCGCTTCAAATTGCGCGATCACCTTATCTCGCTAAGTCTCATTTTTGGACCCTTGGCAAAGCGCTGGTGGCCGCTTGCCTTATCGTCGTCCTCGGGGGTGGAAGCTTGTCCTATGCAGCCGAGTCATCTTTGCCTGGGCAATTATTATATCCCGTCAAAACTAAATTCAATGAAGAAATAGCGACAGTGGTCAAATTTAAACCCGAAGACAAACTCGCCTGGCAAGAAAAAATGGTGGAAAGGCGATTGAAAGAAATAGAAGCCCTCACAGAGAGAAATAAATTAAATGATCGAGCAAAAATCCAAATTGAAAAAAATCTGGAAAAACATCTGAACAAAATCAGAAAGTTAAAAAAAGGGTCAAATATAGATGATAACCCGACCATCATGAAGATCGAAAAGGCCAAAACGGGGTTGAAGAAAAAAGAAAACAGAGAAGATAAGCCTAAACAGAAAAAATTAAAGGAAAGGGACGATCAGGAGCGCGACGATATTGATGACCTTGATTAATGGATTGATCGCCGGACCAGCGGTATCTTTGTAAGGATCGCCGACGGTGTCGCCGGTGACAGCCGCTTTGTGAGCTTCGGAGCCCTTGCCGCCGAAATTGCCGTCTTCAATATATTTCTTGGCATTATCCCAAGCGCCGCCGCCAGATGTCATTGAAATGGCGACAAACAAACCTGAAATAATAGTACCGATCAAAAATCCGCCCAGTGCTTGAGCTCCTAAAACAAAGCCGACAACCAAAACTGCCACAATCGGCAAAATAGAAGGAACAATCATTTCTCGGAGCGCTGCCCGGGTGACGATGTCTACGGCCTTGCCGTATTCCGGTTTGCCAGAACCATCCATGATACCTTTGATCTCTCGGAATTGACGGCGAATTTCTTCTACTAAAGTTCCGGCCGCTTTACCGACGGATTTCATGGCAATCGAGGCAAAGAGAAATGGAATGGCCCCACCCAAAAGCAAGCCGGCCAAAACTAGAGGATTTTGAAGATCAAAAGAAATTGAACCGAGTTTTGCCACAATAGCTTCTGAATAAGCGGCGAAGAGGACGAGGGCAGCCAATCCGGCGGAAGCGATGGCGTATCCCTTGGTGACAGCCTTGGTCGTATTACCAACAGCGTCAAGTGAATCGGTAATTTTGCGGACTTCCTCTGGGGCATGAGTCATTTCCGCAATACCGCCGGCGTTGTCAGTAATCGGACCAAAGGAATCAATTGCCACAATGATGCCGGCTACCGAGAGCATGGAAACAGCGGCTAAGGCCACCCCGTATACTCCGGAAAGAGCGTAAGCGCCCAAGATGCCAGCCACGATGACCACGATGGGCAAGAAAGTTGACTCCATCCCGACGGCCAAACCTATAATTATGTTTGTGCCGTGACCCGACTTAGAAGCTTCGGCGATACTTTTGACCGGACGATAATTCTTAGCCGTGTAGTAATCAGTAATAACCACCATCAAGGCGGTGACCGCCAGACCGATCAAAGTGGCCAAGAAAATTTTCATATAATCAGCGCCAAAATAAAATTTGGAAGCAAAAAAGAATAAAAC
>DATBWL010000066.1:0-3302 GCA_036514795.1 Minisyncoccota bacterium | reverse complement strand
CCGACATCGCCCCAGCCGGCGCATTTGCAAACTTCAATAAAATTACGGCCTAGAGAACTCCGTGCTTTCATCATTGTTGTTATGTGATTTTGGCCGCCGATAAATTCATTAGTATGAGCTAAAATTGTTTCCCCGGGCTGCAGTAATATTATTTTATCAGCCGGTTTGATGCCTTCCCACTTGAAATTATATTTCTCAAAAATTTTCTTCGCCTTTTCCGCCTTTAGCGGTTTAATACCCCAAACATGATCGGTGTGTACTTTAGACCAAATATTGTAGATATTGTGATAATGACGGGTTGGTTTTTCTCTGAAGTACCACTCGCCGAGGGTGACATCAAAAGAAGAGGTGCTTAAATTTTCCTTTTTAAAAGGATAAATTACGATGTCGCCCCGCTTCATTTCCGAGAGGATTTTTTTGTCGCTTAGAGCCATTGTTTCTAGAGTATAGCAAAAAGACAAAATAAAAAAAGCCCACAAACATTGTGAGCTTTCACTTTTCGTTATGGAATTATATAGATGAATATCGAACAGCAATCACGTCTTTCCCTCGCTTGATATCCCATTCCGATTCGGATTCATCAACATAGAGCGTGATGCCGGGGAAATTCTCCCGAAGCGACTTTGTCACTTTAAGAGCAACCGCTCGTTCAGTCGGATGGACGCGAGTGCCGGTCCGCAATTCCACGTAATACACGGTTGACGGGAACGTCAGCGTCCGCTCGCACGGCTGCCTGTAGCCCATTGGCACGATGTACTGGAATTCAAGAAGTGTTGACTTGTTAGAAACAAACGGAAAACCCCAGACAGTATGACGATAGCAATCTTTTGTGTTCTTGCTATAAAATTTTTCAATTTTATAAAGAACATTTAAAGATTTCCGATAGAGATCTTCATTAAATATCATCTGTTTCTCATACCAATCCTCCATCCCAAAATTCATCACTGCGCAGGGAACTCTGTTTGTGCCGTCACGGTGCCGGTAACCATCACGCATTGAGCGGTAATCCTGCAGATGAGTAACGCGGCAGTTTCCGAGTTTGCGCATTTCTTTAGGAAGCTCGCATCCTTTTGGACGCTCTTTTAATGCCCAAGACCAGTTTTTCCAAACTGTCTCGAAATCAGTAAGATCATGCCCAAAACGATATTCGGGATAATTTTCTAGGGTAAGGAAATAAGCCGTTTCTTTTCTGACTTTTTTCCAATACTCCGCCTGACCCTCATATAACTTTGGCGGAAACGAGCTTGGATAAATCGCATGTAAAAATTCCATGCAATCCTCCGCCAGCCAGGAAACCTCCGGCAATGGGTCAAAACTCATCTGCTGAAGGTGCTCGCCCAGCTGACGGATGTTCATGATGATGCTCATGTTTGTCTTCGCGCCGCATGGCAAATACGCCCCTAAAATGTCGCATGTTTTAGCATGCACCGCGTTTTCGTATTGGCTTTCTGACTCGTTTTCGCGAGGAAAACGAGCACGCACTGTTTCTTTCATTTTTGGAAGCGCGTCTTTGTAAAAACTAAAAAGCCAATCAAATGCCTCATAAAATTGCTTTATGGCGCTATTCCCAAACGTTTTTTTGAGCGAAAGCGGGTTCAGCCAGCCAACCCCTGTAACATCCACATATCTCGTGGAAGTTTCCTGCCCGGAAAAAAGCGGCCAGTTTTCAAATTGCTTGGTGGCGACCATCGAAAGGCCGTCAATCCAGAGCGGCACAACACCGCAGTCACCGATGCTTTTGTGACCATAGCCCACAAAAAACTTTTCCATAAACTTTTCAGATCCGCGCTTTATTACCTCGGTAAGATTTTTGACAAATCCACCGGCTTCGCGTGAATTAAGCGCTTGAAGCATGGCCTGATTTTCGGGATTTTGCAGCATGCCGCCTGTAATCGTAATTAAGCGGGCGCCAGTCCGGCTTTCGGCAACATGAATAGAATTAAGAATTTCATCTTTTCCGGATGTTTCGGTGTGATCCAGAGCTTCTTCCAGAAGCTTGGCCACTTCATCTCGTGATAGTTTTTTCATTTGTTTTATTTTTAAGGTTATTCCTGTCCAAGATTACTTGAAGGGCCGGCATTTGTCGATTTGCGGCCTGATTTGTTTTTATGCTAAGCTTAATTCCCTCATCCCCTAAATAGCATAAGACTTATGCAAGACAAAGAAATAGAAAAATTGATAAAAGCTGAGCGAGCACGGCAGAAAAGCGTCATTAATTTGATTGCTTCGGAAAATTATGTTTCAGATGATGTCCTGCGCGCGCTTGGGTCGGAGCTGACAAATAAATACGCCGAAGGTTATCCGGGCCGGCGCTATTACGGCGGAAATGAAATAATAGATAAAATTGAAAAACTGGCTCAAAGTAGGGCATTAAAACTTTTTGGACTAACAGAAGATAAATGGGGAGTTAATGTCCAGGTTTTGTCCGGATCGCCCGCCAATTTTGCCGTTTATTCCACGCTCGTGCCAATTGGCGGAAAAATAATGGGAATGAAATTAATTTCTGGCGGACATCTGACTCACGGACATAAAGTTTCTATGACTGGGAAATTATGGACTCAAGTTTCTTACGGCCTTGATCCAAAAACAGAAAGATTGAATTTTGAAGAAATAGAAAAAATTGCCTTAGAGAATAAGCCCGACATTATCGTGGCTGGCTTCACGGCCTATCCGCGGATTATTGATTGGAAAAAGTTTCGGCAGATTGCCGACAAAGTCGGAGCTATTTTGATGGTAGATATGTCGCATTTGTCGGGCTTGGTGGCAGGCAAAGTTTATCCTTCGCCATTTCCATATGCTGACGTTGTCACTACAACTACTCATAAGACATTACGCGGTCCAAGAAGCGCTCTCGTTTTTGCCAAAAAAGACCTGATGTTAAAAATTGATAAAACTGTATTTCCGGGTTTGCAGGGCGGGCCGCACCTTAATCAGATCGCGGCGGTGGCCGTCGCCCTAAAAGAGGCGATGAATCCAAAGTTTAAAAAGTATGCCAAACAAATAATAAAAAATGCGCGTGCCCTCTCCGGCGAGCTTGTTCGCTTAGGATGGCGGATAGTATCCGGCGGCACCGACACTCATCTTATGCTCGTTGACACTTGGATGAACGGGACTGGAATAAGCGGGCATGAGGCAAGCGATCGATTGGAGAAAACCGGAATTATTGTCAATAAAAATGCCATCCCTTTTGACACCCGCAGTCCGATGGACCCTTCTGGTATAAGGCTTGGCACCGCCGCCGAAACAACTCGAGGAAAAAAAGAAAAAGACATGATAAAAATCGCTAGACAAATTGATAAAGT
>DATBWL010000065.1:0-6229 GCA_036514795.1 Minisyncoccota bacterium | reverse complement strand
ATTCGTCGGTATTTTTGGTAGCAAAATCAGTATTAAACAAAGCGTTGGAATAATATAATCTTCCAGCACTTTCTGGAACAATGGAAGTGTCTAGTGTTTTGTATTCCAAGGCGGTACCTCCGACATTAACACCAAGTATTTGATTGGCCATCGAAATATCCAGGGTAGTAGAAAGCCCTGTGCCTCCCTGATCAGTCGCCACCAACACATTGCCAACTTCAGGCCAATCATGGCCGGGATCAGGAACACCCACACCCTGCGCTTGGATAATTTTCACAGAAGAAAAGATAAGCGAAAGAAGCAAGACTGCGGTCAGCATCTTGTTTTTGATAGACATGAAGCGATTTTTGGGAGCCGGTTGAACAACAACTGCGACTTCCTTGGACTTCTTTAAATTAATAAGATTCATCATATAAATTGGGCTTTTTGGGGTTAATTTTTAATCTCACTATTATTACATAAAATCGCGTTAATGTCAATGGACAAGGAGGATTCAGTTGTTTGTGTATTCATTATACTACTTCCCCATTTTAGACCTAGATGGGCTGTGTATTTCGTGTGGATATGAAAAAAATAGCCCTTTATGTAAGCTCTAATGCGACTAAGCCGGATTTTTTGATCTTTTCCTTATAGACTGAAAAATATCCCTGTCTGTTGCTCTGAATCTTAGAGTGTAAATTTTATTTTCCATAAATTATTTTTTATAAATTTTAAATTTCATCTACTTCTGATAAATCTTTGAAGATAATTTTTGAGGAATACTCGGCGTCAGATGGGCGGTCGAAAAGAAATTTGCCCCTGAATTTTTTGCCCGAAAGAAGTATCGGCAGCCAGTGTATGTCATCCGTCCACATCTGTTCATATGGTATTTGGTCAGCATGGAACCACTCCGGCTTCATCTCTTCAGTCTCTTCCGGGTTCCCCTCAAATTTAGTGACATGGAAAATATGCACTTCGAGGACATTGGAATCATTCTCAAATTCAAATTCAATTACCCCTTTTTTTGCCATTTCCAGGGCTTCAAGCCCAGCTTCTTCTTTCAGTTCCCGAAGCGCCGCTTCTTCAATGGTCTCTCCCTCGTTAGGTTTCCCGCCAAAGCCATTCCACCGGCCCGCGCCGAAACCGCGCTTCTTCATACCTAAAAGCACTTTTGGGTGTTGGTGAATTATGCAAAGCGTCAGCTGTTTTTTCATGCCTTTATATATTAACATGCCTACGGCAAAAATAATCAAAAACACTATACCACTATCTCTACGCTATAGCATGAAGATGGTGATATCAGAATAAATCAATTAAATTTATGGATGGGTACGAACTACGAACGGGCGCAGCATTTTTTAGATTTTTTGCCGGAGCCGCAGATGCAGGGGTCGTTTCTGCCAATTTTAGTTTTTGCTTCGGCGGGCAAGCCGGTTCCTGCGTCCTTCGAAGCCTCGGCGGAGGAGGATTTGAATTGCTCTATTTCTTGGTGCACTTCTACCATTTTCTTTTTCTCTTCCATTTCTTTGCCTTGCTGTTGTGCAATCTTCACATCGATCGTAGCTATCAAGTTGAGTACCTGCTCCTTGAAAGATATTTCCATTTCTTTGAAAAGCTTTAGCCCTTCTTTTTTATATTCCACCAACGGCTCCCTCTGTCCGTAGGCGCGCAAGTTAACCGATGAACGAGTGTAGTCCATGGTTTCTAGGTGTTCCGTCCAAAGAATATCGTTGACATAAAGCGCGATTCGCCGCACTGTTTCCCAGAAAGCTTCTTTGGATAAAGCGTTTCTTTTATCTTCTAGCATCTTTTCCGCTTCGCTATTGCCTAAAGTGATTTCTGACACAAGATTCTCCAAGGTTTCTTGGTCGCCAGCCAGTATCTTCTTTCGGCGTTCATAAACACTCTTCCTCTGATGGTTCAAGACATTGTCATATTCTAATGTGTATTTACGAGAGTCAAAGTTGAAGCCTTCAATCTTCTCTTGGGCCGACTCCAGCGCCTTGGTGATCATCCGGTTTTCTATCGCCTGATCTTCCGGAATACCAAATCTACCCATCATTTTCTTGATGCCGTCGGCGGCAAAAACCCTCATCAAGTCGTCTTCCAAAGAAACGAAAAATTGGGTGGTACCCAGGTCACCCTGACGACCAGCACGACCTCGCAATTGATTGTCTATGCGTCTCGCTTCGTGCCGTTCCGTACCCAGAACGAAAAGTCCGCCCAGACTTTTGACCTCTTCCTGTTCCTCTTTAGTCGAGGGCTTTCCGCCAAGTAAAATGTCGACGCCACGGCCAGCCATGTTAGTCGCGATCGTTACCCCGGCTTTTCGTCCGGCCTGAGCGATAATCTCGCCTTCCCTTTCGTGATTCTTGGCGTTTAATATCGTATGCCTGACTCCAGCCTCGGTTAAATACGCCGAGAGTAACTCATTCTTTTCAATAGAAACTGTACCGATCAAAACTGGCTGGCCTTTTTCTTGAAGTTCTTTGATTTTTCCGGCGATGGCCTTCATCTTGCCTTTTTCTGTTTGAAAAATAAGATCATTATGGTCAAGCCTCTTTATGTCCCGATGCGTCGGGATAGAAATCACCTCCAAACCGTAAACCTTGAAAAATTCTTCTTCGGAAGTTTTGGCCGTGCCGGTCATACCGCAGATTTTTTTATAGAGTTTGAAATAGTTCTGGAAAGTTATGGAGGCCAATGTCCTCGTCTCTTTCTGAATCTTCACTCCTTCTTTAGCCTCAATAGCTTGATGAAGGCCTTCTGACCAGCGTCGCCCCGGCTGTAGCCGGCCGGTAAAAGGATCGACGATGATGATCTCTCCTTCTTTAACGACATAATCTTTATCTCTCCGATAGATCGCTTGAGCTCTGACCGCCGTTTCCAAATGATGAACATATTTGATGCCTTTCTCTGTATAAATATTAGAAATGCCAAGCATCTCTTCGGCAGCGGTTATGCCGGCATCAGTCAAAGAAATCGCCTTCATTTTTTCATCAACTTTATAATCTTCATCTGGCGTCAATTTTTTCGCCAGTCCGGAAAATTTCACATAGAGGCTCTCTGATTCTTCCGCTTCGCCGGAGATAATGAGTGGCGTGCGAGCCTCGTCGATCAAAATAGAGTCGATCTCGTCGACGATGGCGTAGTGATGTTCTCCTTGGACGACATGATCAACTGATGTCGCCAAATTGTCCCGCAGATAATCAAAACCATATTGATTGTTGGTTCCGTATGTAATGTCGGCCTCGTAGGCTTCGCGTCTTTTGCAGGGCCGCAAAAATTCGTAGACAACTTTAAAAGAAGCTACTTCATCGCGCTCTTTGTCTTTCTCTATATGGGCAGGATCGTAAAGATATGATTGATTCAGGTCATTGATCACGCCGATAGAAAGACCCAAAAAAGAATGGATCTGCCCCATCCAGACGGCGTCGCGGCGGGCCAGATAATCGTTGACAGTGACAATGTGCACGCCCTTGCCAACGAGCGCATTCAAATAGGCCGGCAAGGTGGCCACTAAAGTTTTGCCTTCACCGGTCCGCATCTCGGCGATTTTCTGTTTGTGCAAGGTCGCGCCTCCGATCAACTGCACATCGAAATGCCTCTGACCTAAAGTCCTCTTAGACGCTTCGCGCACCAAAGCAAAAGCTTCCGGCATAATTTCATCCAGCGACTCTCCATTATTTAATCTTTCTTTAAATTCTTTTGTCTTCTTCGGAAAATCCGCATCCGTCAAAACCGAAAATTCCGGCTCCAGCTTGTTGATCCCATCAATCGTTTTAGACAAAGATTTTACAAATCGGGCGTCCGGCGCGCCGATTAATTTCTTTAAAATACTCATATTTTGCTTAGTATAGCACATAAAACCCCGTAAAATCGCAGAGCGATCACGGGGCTTTGTCGCCTCCATTTGAGGCGGGCAGTGCTAAGCTCCAACATAAGTGCCTATGTGAGTGCAGTGCCCGCCACAGATAGAGACGACACCATAATAGTATAACCCCTCGACAAACTCGGGGCAAGAAACAAAAATCCCCCATCCGCCAGCTGGCGGAGGAGGACCTTTGTTTGGCACTTATGTTGTTCATTAAAAATGTAAGCTTAAACCTACGCTCACACTGATACTCTATCATACTTAAAGATAAAAAGCAACCCCGTAAAGCGGCTTTGCCGCCACGGGGTCCGCCCCGTGAGCGCAATATGCTTTTACGGGGTTAGGTCCGTGATAGCGAAAGCTATTTTACGGACCAGCCCCAAATAAAAGCCCCTGATTTTCATCAGGGGCTTTAAGATACAGAAAGAGCATTACTATTCGACTATCAATTTGCTCCAACCAGCAGGCTGCCGGTCAGCGTCAAACAATCGAACAACATAAACTCCAAAAACAGGCTTTTCACCAATCTCGCATTTTCCATCCTCTACTCGGACCTTTATAACTTCCCTTCCGAGAGCGTCATATATTCCAAGGGTTCCTTCCTTCAAACCGCAATTAATTTGCGATACTCCGGAGGTCAAAGGATTCGGGAAAATGTTCACCTGGCTGTTGCCCTGTTCAATCTCATCCACGCCCACGAACGTAATGCAGGTATCCTCGTTGGATATTGCCGCATTCGCCATGCTTGGTGTCTTAAACTTCACACCGGCATGTAAGGTGGTATTAGGATTGATATCATAAATCGTCCAACTGTATTGTCCGCTTCCTTGCCCTAAATTTATCGGGCTGGCAGGCGCGGGTGTCGCGAGACTTATTTGCATTGAATCATGCACTTCAGTCACGACAAGAGGCTCGGCCAGACTGCTGTAAGTGAAGGTCACCAGAGCTTTACTATTTGGATAGTTGGCTCCGTCCGGACTGCAATACACTCCCGTGACAGTAACACTTGCTACTGTAGAAGGCGGTCCTGCGATTACTGAAAACAATATGGAATTGGTTCCATTAGGATATGTTGGATTAACAACCTTTATCGGAAACTGCGTAGGACTCGCCACATCCGCGGCTAGAAGCACCATTTCCACCTGTGTAGGTGACAAATAATTGGTGACACGCTGACTGCCGTTTTTTAACGCGACAGTTGCTGAATCAACACCGCCCGAGACAGTTAAGGTCAAAGTCGGAGCGGGACTCAAAGCCGTAATGCTATACGAAGACAAACTTTGCAGTGTGCCCGGATTTGGATCATCCACTTGCATGGAAAACCATTGGGCGACACTACAACCACTTGTATTCGTAGCCGTGATCTGAAATGTAGAAAATCCACTAGCTGTTGGATATGTTATTGGGTCGAATGTTCCAACTAGGGGCAGTAAACTCAAGCCATAAGGCAAAGCCGGTGCAGTCAATGCGTAGGTACAAGGCGTACTTGAACCCGTCACACTGAACGACCCCGAATAATTCGGCTGTCCCGCGTAAGCGATCGGCAAATTGCCAGAAAGCACTAAAGGTCCATCTACCGCTACCAAGACAGTCGCTGTCCCCGCGCATCCGATAGGATCGGTCCCCACTACGGTATAAGTAGTGTTTGAGGTAGGACTGACCGTCACAGACGATCCGGTTTGTGCTCCCGGATTCCATAAGTAAGTAGTTGCTCCAGCGGCTGTTAAGGTCGCAGAGTTTCCGTTACAAATAGCAGCAGGTGTTGAAACAGTAACAATCGGCATTGCATTCACCGTCACATTAGCAGAATCAACATTCACACAACCATTGGCATCAGTACCGGTTACCGAGTAACTTTGGGTACTAGTCGGGCTAACCACGATCGAAACCGTAGTCGGTCCGGAACTCCATAAGTATGAAGCTCCTCCGCTCGCTGTTAACGTGGCGGAAGATCCGTTACAAATAGTCGTAGAACTCGCAATGCTGATGATCGGCAAATTGTTCACCGTCACAGCAATTATTTGAGATGATGTACATCCGTTGGCATTCGTGCCATCCACTGTGTAAGTGGTGCTAGCCGTGGGGCTAACTAAAACAGATGATCCAAACATTGCGCCAGGATTCCATAAGTAAATAACTGCTCCACCAGCCGATAAGGTCGAAGAGGCTCCGACACAAATAGCTGAAAATGAAGCTGAAACGGTCATAGTCGGTACGGCATTCACCGTCACAGAAATAGTATTTATTCCCATGCAGCCATTTGGATCAATCCCCACTACTGTATAAATAGTGTTTGTTATAGGACTGACCGTCACAACTGATCCGGTTTGTGCTCCCGGATTCCATAAGTAAGAAGTGGCTCCAACAGCTGTTAAG
>DATBWL010000064.1:0-3739 GCA_036514795.1 Minisyncoccota bacterium | reverse complement strand
GGCTTTAAGCGTTTTGGATAATTTGCCTGTCCCGAGAGAAGTTGAAGGGCGCTTTTTTGAGCTTTGGAAATAGGCGGCGAGGGCGATCATGAGGGAATTGTCAGTGGCCAGTTCGCGGGTGGGGAAAAGCAGAGGAATCTTTAATTTCTTGGCCTCAATTTTAAACACTTCTTTTAGTCTTCGATTGGCGGCCACTCCACCGGCGACGATTAGTGTTTTAATTTTATATTTCATGGCGGCCTTCATAGTTTTATAGACCAAAACTTCCACGACGGCATCTTCGAATTCTCGGGCTAAAACCAGCTTCCATTCTGGAAGCTGGTTCGCCCGATCATTCTTAACAGAATGATTTAGGGCAATTTCAGACTCTATATCTCTTATTTTATATAGTACAGCCGTCTTGAGCCCTGAAAAAGAAAAATCAAAGTCGGGCGTCTTGAGCATCGGGCGGGGAAGGGCGAGGTTTGAGCTTTGCATATCCAGGGCACGAATATTTTCCTGCTGGAAAATTTCTTTTCTCGGCCCGTCGGCCTGTGAAGAACCCTGGCTACGCAAAGCTCGCGCCTCTTGAGCAAGGCGGGATATCTCCGGGCCGCCGGGATAAGGCAGGCCGAGCAGGCGGGCGACCTTGTCAAAGGCTTCGCCGGCGGCATCGTCGCGTGTCTGCCCGATTTTCTTATATTTAAGCCAGCCTTTTATCAAAATTAATTCTGTATGTCCGCCGGAAACAAGCAGAGCCAAAGCCGGAAATTGAATTTTTTTAGAAATTAGAAATTCGGATTTAGGATTTTTCTTCTCGGGTATTAAGACCGAGAAGAAGTGTCCTTCCATATGGTTGACCGGCATGAGTGGGATCTTATATTTTTTACTCAATTCTTCGGCAAAAACTATGCCGGTCCAAAGCGCCGGTTCAAGGCCCGGGCCGACCGTGACAGCGATCAAATCTATTTGCGGGAGTTTTAGTTTTGAGTCCTTTAGAGTTTTCCCTAAAATGATAGGCAGATTTTTTATATGCTCTCTTTTAGCCAGCATTGGGACGACGCCTCCATATGGCTGATGGATGTTGATTTGGGAAGCAATATTGTTGGACAGTATTTTAAAAGAAGCCTTTTTGATGCCACCTTTTGCCTCGATAATACTTATCGCTGTTTCGTCACAACTTGTTTCGATAGATAAAATTCGCATAAACGCATTATATAGATTATATGTTAAAATTAAAAGATGACAGCTTCACTTCACATTTTAAGGGTTGGGCTTGCGATAACATTTCTCTGGGTCGGTATTTTAATATTCAAGAATCCGGTCGCTTGGGGGCAAATGGTTCAACCTTGGGCCCTGGCTCTTTTGCCAGTGTCTTTAAAAAGCGCCATGCTTATGAATGCTGTGCTTGATGTTTTGGTCGGCATCTTCCTTCTGATAGATGTCCAGGTGCTCTGGGCTTCTCTTTTAGGGGCACTACATCTTTTGATTGTGCTGATTGTCGTCGGGATCAACGGCATCACGACCCGCGACATCGGACTTTTGGCCGGCGCGCTTGCTCTCTTTGTGAATGCTATGCCGGAAGCATGGATTCAAAAATTCAAGTTGAATAATGGCACGCAAAAGTAGAAGGGTTGAAATATTATGAATCTTGAGTTAATCTTCTTTTATATGCGCGGTTAGCTCAGTTGGTAGAGCATCCCCTTGACGTGGGGAGGGTCAGAGGTTCGAGTCCTCTATCGCGCACTTTAAATATTACAACAAAATAGTTTATCCACAGGCTGATTACTTGTTTAATTTGTTGGTGGTATAATTAAATCACGTCAAAAAAAATACTGGTTAGCACACGTTGTCTCGGACTGTGTGTTTTTTTTGTGTTTTGGTTACTTAATTGGGGCATGGGAGACGTAAAATAACGTGCTAACCAGACCCATACCCCAATTAAGTAACCAAAACTCCCTTCAATATCTATATATTGTTTATATATATAAATATTGTTTTTGTCAAATTTTTAAACTCATTGTTTTTAACATGATGAATTTTTTTAAACACATATTTAAAGAGCATAAGTATCTCGTGTTTGCTGTTTTGGCCATGATCGTGATATTTTCTGCCTCACCTCATCAAGACATTTCCGTGGTTCCAAATATTAGCGCCGCTACTGCCGCACGAGTCGCAAATATAGGCAAAGTTTATTTTGAAGGAGTTGGCCCGGGTGACCTTAGCCTGGGTGGAAATTATGAAGGGCAGAAAAAAGCGACCTACAGCATTGTGATAAATGATGAAGTAAATGGCACAAAAAATTTTAAATGGAACAAGGACAACGGACCTTATGTTGATAATCCCTTAACTGGTAAAGAATATGAACTTCCCGGCGGTATAATTATTAAATTTGATCCGAAGTTATCTTATAAGCCTGGAGACAATTGGACGATTAATGCTGGGATTCCGGCTAAATTTAACGTAGCTGAGGCTGTCGCAGTTAAAACAGGGCGGCAGATTGCGACACTTTATTCCAGTTTTTCCAATGGAACTAACCAGCTCGCATCGTATGTCGGTAATCTATTTAGCCCCCAGTCTAATCTAGCGCTTAAGCAAGCTATCGGCGGGGGATCATTAGCCGCAATACAAGATAATAATCGCGGCCCATCGACCATGCTCGGGGCAGGAGACACGGCTTTATTTGACATTGAAATTGTTCCGACAGAAATTAAAAGCGAAAGTAAAATATTGCCTGCGATCATTCTTATACTGATTGCCCTTAGCATAACTCTGTTAGTAATTTATGTAATTCGAATAATAAAAAAACGTGCGCCTGCTAAAAATAAAATATAAAGAGTACTTTGACTCGACATCGTTCCTTTTTTTCACAGGTTTTTTTCTTTTGATCTCAATTTTGCCACCGAGCGTTGTTTTAGCTCAAGATGTCTCAACGGCTGGTGTTTTAACGCAGTCTCGCTTTGCGCCGGGCGAATTTCTGCCGATTTCCGTCAAGTTGCTAAATTTCGGTTCGGGGCGGAGGGTCGATGTTTCTATTGACTATAAAGTTATTGACAGCCTGGACAATGAGATTTTAAGCTCAAAGGAGACGGTGGCGGTAGAAACGACGGCCAGTTTCGTCAAATTGCTTCAATTGCCGCAATCAATCAAGCGTGGCTGGTACGAGGCCTCAGCTTCTATCCTATACGCGGACCAAGAATTTCCGGCTATCTCGTCGTTTGAATTTGTTGTTGAGAAAAAATTTGCCGGCTTTTTCATAAGCCAATGGCTTACTTACGGACTTTTTGCGATAATATTCGGCGCTGTAACTTTTTTCTTAGGCCGGCTGATGTGGAAGAAAAAGAGATTTAGCCGGCTGGATCCGCACGAATATGGAGATGTGCCCAAGGGCGACAGGGTCTTTTATGAGATTATAAGCGACATAATAGCCCAGATGCGGCTTCGGGTCGGCGACAAAGCTCTGGAGCTTGCCGGCGGAATAGACGGCCTTGTTATTGACGAGGAAACCAGCCGAGTTCTCTCTGTCTCGAAAAATCCGGCTAAAATCATCGCCTTGCTTGTTTTGCGTTATGAAAACGAGCTGGGCGAGAAAATCAGCTTTGGCTTAAGGCAGACTGAAGGCGTCTTAGATAATGATGATGAGGCAAAACCTGCCCGCAATGCTACGCATAGCGTTGCAGGCGGGGAAAAAATTAAGCCGATCGATAAGAATTTAGTAATTGTCAGAAAATATTTTGAATAAAAAATATGAAAATTTTAA
>DATBWL010000063.1:0-2807 GCA_036514795.1 Minisyncoccota bacterium | reverse complement strand
CGGTACTTTTATGGAAGAAACTGTGCAGGTACTCAAAGAATATGCCAAGCTTGACTCTTCTTGCCTAGAGGCGTTCAATGAACTGAAAGATAAAGAGACTTGTTTTGGGTGGGAAGAACCGCTTCTAAAATTGTTAAATTAGATTTTGAAAACCGGCGGGATTTTTTATTTGGGGGATTTGACTATTTTGATATAAAGAGTGATTAATTCACTAATTTGTGGCATCAGTTACTATATAGTATAATCATGCTATGTCAGGAAAGATTATAAAAAATCTTATAAACACTATACAAAGTGGTCAAAAGGCCGTCGCAAGCCTCTCGGTTAAAGACAAAAAATCCCTCGAAAGAAAATGGGATATTGAGCATGCTTATTATTCAAGTGCTCTCGAGGGAAGCAAGATAGATCGTAAAGAATTTGATAAATTGGCAAAAAATGTTTCATAAAGTCTAAACATTTTGATGCTGGTAGATCGCCCTAAAAACGAAGAGGAATTGCAAAAACGAGAAGCTATTGGTGTTATCCGAGCTTCTCGTTTTGTTCGTAAGTATGCCCAATCGCATAAAGAAATAAACATTGCGAATGTTTGCGCTATTCACCAAGAAATCTTTAAAGATGCTTGGCCAGAGATAGCGGGGAAGTTTAGAGATGAAAATCTTTCAATTGCCGGTTCAGATTTATTATTACCCCACCATACCAGAGTTAATGAACTGATGAAAGATCTAGATAGTATTCTACTCGCATACATAGCTGAACTGAAAGATTGTGAAGGAAATATTCTTGAATTACAAAGAAAAATAACTGATGAAGCAATAGAATGCATTGGAAAAGTTATACATATTGCCGCTTGGCTTCATCACATGATAACTGCTATTCATCCGTTCAGGGAAGGCAATGGCAGAACAGCACGGCTTGCCAGTAATTTGATTCTTGAACGTTACGGACTTGTTGGTATTTCTGTAAAAGTTGAAAAGGAAAATAAAAATGAATATTGCAAGGCGCTTGCGCAGATTGATAAATATCAAGATTATGAGCCGCTTGAGGCTATCATATCAGAAGGCATTATTGAGCGTGACAATGGTGTCGTAATCAAATATTATAAGCTCTAAAGAGTAGGCTGTCGCCAGGACAAAGAATTTTACATGTGATTCAACGGAATCATGCCGCGCACCGTCCACTAGAGCGCGGCCCAACGAAAGCCCCCAACGGGGCTTTTTGTGTTTGAATTAGCAGTAGACATATCCAATAAATGTGATATAATCAACTTATGGAAAATAATAAAGAATTTCAAAGATCATCATTTGCTTTTCAAACTGAAGGTTATTTGGAGAAGGTACGCGATATTGTGAAAGGAAAAAATAAGTCTGAAATTACCGAGGATGATGCAGGTAAATACCTGGATTTTTCTAGTCTTATGGAACTTCATAAGTTTACCCCTGATGAAATAAAGTCTAACGAAGCAGAGTTAAAATCTATAAGTGATTTTTTTTCTGAATATCCACAGGATTATTTCAAGAAAAAATTAGAAAATCTATAATTTAAATAAAATCCCGCTTGTTGAAAAAAACAGGCGGGATTTTTATTTATTATAATTATGATTATGTGTTTTTGTCTACTATCTCATTCGGCCGCATAAGTTGGTAGACAGATTACTTTCACATTTTGCATTTTAATACAATTAATAATCTTGCGGTCGCGTATTTATTAATTAGGGAAATAGGTTGCCAAAAGCAGAGATTTATGGTATTGTTTGGGGAGAAAATTTATATACACCAACCTTCTTTAAAAACTAAATACCTTGAAAAAAATACTAAATTGGATCTTTAGGATCCAAGATGGGCACTTTATAAGCTGCCCTTTTAAATTTCCGAAAAGCGTGGACATTCTGCCGGTCTGCCAGTGTGAAGACCAGCGCTACAAGATAGCGCTTGTTATAGGGCTCAATATGTTTGCCTTAGAATTTCTCGGTGGCATTCTGACCAATAGCCTTTCGCTCTTGGGTGATAGCTTTCATCTAGCGGCAGATTCGCTGGCGATTATTGTCGCTCTTTGGATCACCAAGGCAGTAAAAAAGTATAAAGCCGAAGAAGATGTTTTGCGCCAAATCGGAGTCATCATCAACGGCTCATTGCTTCTCCTGGCATCGGCTTATCTGCTTTATGAAGCATTTGCCAAATTTTTGGATCCTTCGGGCACGGCCGGCTTCTATATGCTGACCATAGCCAAAATCGGGATGTTCGCCAATTTGCTTCAATATCATATTCTAACTTCCGCCCAAAACGCTGCTCCTAAGGAAGATTTGATGCGTACTTCCATTATCCTGCACATTATTTCTGATTCGCTACAGAGTTTCGCCATTATCTTGGGCGGTTTATGCATTTTATGTATTTCTGATTCGCGGATTGGTTTTCTCATTGACCCGGTCCTCTCGACCGGTATTAGTTTTGTCATGGGCTTCGCTTCCATCAAGCTTATTTTGAAAGCCTTCAGGGGAGGGGATGAACAAGACCATCATGAGCACCATCACTAAACAAATCCCCGTTACTTTAAAGTAACGGGGATTTTTGCTTGATTTAGACGAAATCACGTGATCCAGCTGGATCATGTCTTGGACCCGTCGCACCGTCCATTGACCCAGTAGGTCATTGTGCTCAATGAAGCGCGTCTTTTATGATATATTAGAGAATATGGCTTTATCTTGGCGGTCAAAAAAGCAAATCACCTATATCTCCATTGTGGTGGGAGTTATTTTAATCTTCATTTACCGTTCCTTCGTGGCGCCGGCTCTCAATGTCGGACCGACATGC
>DATBWL010000062.1:0-14361 GCA_036514795.1 Minisyncoccota bacterium | reverse complement strand
TATTTCTTTGATGTTATTTTCTATCGCCTCTTTTTGAATCTTAATATTTTCAAGATCAGTTGATCCCATCTCCAAAAGCGAGGGATCAGACTCTATCATATCTCTGATGTTCTCCTCATCACGCATTAATTTTTCATAAACCTCGGTGATATGCGAGGTCTTTGGATTTTTTTTAAGTTCTTCTATGTCCATTTATTTCTTTTTAGTTTTAGACGCGGCGACTCTCTTCTTAAAGCGGTCTACGCGGCCGGCCGTATCCAAAATATTTTCCTTGCCAGTATAAAAAGGATGGCAATGGCTGCAGATTTCTATGTCTATTTTATCCTTGGTTGACCCAACAGCATAAACACTGCCACAGGCGCAGGTGGCTTTGGCTTTTGGAAAATATACGGGATGAATGTCTTTTTTCATAATATCGTAAATTTAGCATATCTTTAGACACCTTGCAAGAAATCAATATTGTCCTGGATCAATTTAGCCTTGGCTAAAACTTGGTCGCCGTAAGGCGCTACATAAGAAGCCGCTGCGCATGTCTTGCCCGAATAATATTTGCAAGCGGCATTGCGCTCGGCAGTGTATCCGCCGGCCGATGCCCCAAGGTCACTCAAATACATCGAGGAGGCCATAAAAGCGTCATAAGGAGCCCACGGATCGGCGATGGCTACGCCGACGGCCGCGGCTATCCTGTTTGCAAATATAGCCCAAGTGGACGGAATAAACTGAGCTGGTCCCATGGCTCCACCCCAGCCGATAGACTGCGGACACGAAACTAAAGTTTTATAAATTTGTTTTCCCAATTTTTCTAGCAGAGATATAAAAGGTCCGACATCCCTCTCTGGTTTCATAACTTTCTGTATAATTATTCCACTCTTGGCGCCGACTCCGGCACCGGTTGTCTGATCAGTCAAATAACAGGAGCCAACATTTTTTCCTAAGGCTGATTCTTGGGTCAAAATAGCTAAAACAAGAGCTGGCCGAACTCCTGTTTTTCCTGAGGCCAGATTGGCGTATTTGAGAGCTTCTTCAAAGGGAATAGCCGCCGAGTCGCGAAGCGCAAAGAGGGCGGATCTGATCTGCGCAGCCTTCTTGGCCTGTTCGGCTATGTATTTCATCTTTTCTGATTCTTTCTGTTTGCTTATTTTAAGCAGTCTCTGTTTTTCTGCTTCAGATTTCTCGATCTTCTTTTTGGAATTTTCCAGTTCAACTTTGGCATCCACCTGATCATTCTGGTCTTTCTCTAAATTAATCTTCTCCGTTTCGGTTTCTGTCTTAATGCCTTTGATTTCATCCACCGATTCTTTAACAGCTTTATTAATAAAAGCAAATGAATCAATATCCGAATAAAAGCCAGAAAGGCTTTGGCCGCTTAATAGCAGATACACGAGTGATGACTGATCCAATTCCAAAGTTTTCCTGATAAGCTGGGCTAAGGACTCTTTTTTATTTTCTAGATTAAATTCTAATTGACTGATTTTTTGTTCTTTTGATCCAATTTCCTTGGAAAGTTTGGTTATCACCGCATTTCTTGATTTGATATCAAGCTTGGCCTTGTTGATCTTAGTTGTCAGAATTGAAATATCGCCAGTAATGGTTTTTGATTGTTTGGCTTGCTCATTTAAAAGAGCCTGCTGTTCGGCTATTTCTTTTTCACATTGGGCAAGATATGCCTTCAGTTCGTCTTCCGATTTTTGAGAAAGATTGGTTATATCAGTACAACTACTGACACTTTGTGCCCGAATATTTCTGGGCTGTACAAATAAAAACCCTAAAATCGCGATCAGGATGAAAGCTGGAGTTAATTTTTTTATTAAATTAAGATTCATAGAGAGAAACCTGCCGGCAGGCGGGAATTACTTTTTCTCAACCTTCGCTCCGGCGGCTGTTGCAGGAGCGGGCTCTCCTTCCTCTTCTTTTTTACCTTTCTTTTCCACCTCAATGGCAGACAAGTCAATCGGAGCGACGACTTCTTCCACTTTTTCTTCTTTTTGTTCGGAAATAGCGGCAACTACGGCCTCGCCCGATAGTACAGCCTTGACACCCTTAGGTAACTCTATGTCGCTGACCAGTATTCTATCAGTCAATGTTTTAAGTTTTGAAATATCGGCCTTGAGTCCGTGCGGTAAATCTTTTGGAAGAGCCTCGATTTCTAATTCGTGCATAACTTTAATCAATATACCTAAACCTGATTTGACGGCTTCCGAAATACCGATAAATTCCAGGGGGATTTTAACCTTGATTGCTTTGTTTATATCAATCGCCAAAAAATCCACGTGGATTGGAAAATCCTTGACTGGGTCAACTTGGACATCATGAATCAAAGTCTCGATATCGCCTTCCATCGTTGCGAGAGTGACGGTGCTTGATTCACCGGCTTTCTTCCAGACTTTCTCAAATTCCTTGGCGTTAAGTTGAACAGAGGTTGGTTTCTTGCCCATGCCGTAGAAAACGCCCGGCAAAAAACCGCTTTCCCTCAAATCAGACAGATTAATCTTTCCAATTCTTTGTTTTGCCTGCAATTTAAACATGTTTATATATTATATATAAAAATACGCAAACTGCAAGCGATTTAGCGAAATCGTGCCGCGTACCGTCCATTGACCTAGTAGGTCATTGTGCTCAATGAAGCGCGGCCTACATTTAACCAAAGATGCGCTCAAAGAAGTTTATTATGGACTCGATTATGTTAACGATAAATGTTTTGAAAACAGATGCTTTGGCGGGGGTCGTAACGACCGGCGCTACTTCAGGAGCGGGTATTTGTAATTGAGGAGTTGGCAAAGGCTCTTGTCCGGGTTCTTGTATTTGGTCAGGAGTAATTTGTAAAGCTTCTGGAGAAACGGAACCTATTTCAAGAACTTCAATTTCCGCGGCTGGCGGAGTAGCTTCGGGAACTATTTCTGGTTCGGTTGGAGGAACTGAAGTTGGAACATCTTCTTCGGCTGGCGGAACTGATGGCGCTTCGGAGGGAACTGAAGGTCCCACTGAAGGGGTAGTCACAGTAACGGCATATCGAAACGGCGCTTTAGGCATCCTGCCACAAGCTACTTCGTTGGCCGCATAAATTGTAGACAAATATAGATTGCCTGTCGGTTCTATAATCCCCCACGGAGTGTCGAGAATTGCCTCCGGAAATTCACGTTGAAAGTCTTCAACGGCTTGGATCGTCTGAGTATCATAAAATCCGGTGTCAGGAAGATCTTTTGTGCCGCGATATATTTTTAGAAATTCCTTCAGTTTCATAACAGCTTGCGGATCATTCGGCCGGTTAGCCCAGACATGTTGAGTCAAATAAGCAGAACATGCGCCCCCGCCCGATGGCGGAGTCACCCCTCCGCTCGACACTGGCCCGATCGGCAAATATCCTCCGCCGGATGTTCCACCGCCCCCGCTACTAATCGTCAGCGTGTAGGTCGGGTTGACGCCCAAAACGGCATTTTGAAGATTAACCAGAGTAATGACTACCGTCTTATCCGGCCCAGATCCGCCATTATTTATGACATCCAGGTTTAGAGAAGGAACAACAGCCGCGAGAGCTTTAGGAATTAGTTTCTCTAAGAAGGTCACGGGAATATTTCCGCCTAATGTTGCGGGTTCAATGTTAACGCAATTAGGAAAAACATTTGTCGTATCGCTTTTAGGGACATCACCGGATTTGAAAATAAAATCTCTGCCCGATTCTGCCGAACCAGCAATTTGGCAATCGGCAGTGATATTGGGTGACGGGTTCACGGTGGCAGGGAGAATCAATCTAATTTCTGGACGTACTTCGAAGCGTTTTGTCATCTTTGAAAGGTCAACTCGAAATCCCGGCGACACGAAATCAAGAATCGGCTCATCTCCTTCTCCATTGCCATCACCGGAACCAATACCAAGTCGCGCAAGAAATGCGTCAAAATTTGGAGTTAGGGTGTTTAAGATGTTTACACCCGGAGAGAGAAAATTCAGAGGGCAACTTGAGTACGAACCAGTCACAAAGAATGATTCTCCGTCTGCAGAATTAGCGACGGTAATGCCTTTCGGAAAATCTTGCCCGGATCCTCCGGCCGTATTTACATCCAACAAATTGCCTTCAGTGTCATATCTAATAACTAAGATGTCATTGTCAGCCTCCGCCGCTGAAGCGGTCGGAGTGAATTTTTTGAGGAAATTAAAAGCGCCCCTAGGACTCTGGGTAGGACAAAAGAAATCTGCTACCGGTCTTGCATAGCCTGCACGGTCACCGCCATCCACAAAGGCGGTGCCGTTGGAGAAATCTCCCGCGACGGCGACGCTGTCAGACCCTAGGGCAAGAGCCGGAAATTTGACGCTCTGGGTTTCCGCTTTGTGCGCCCAGATCGGCTCGCCGGTATTCGGATTAAGCTCCGCGACAAAGATAGAGTTTCCTGAATTGGCAGAAATACCGAGGTTTGATATGCCCGAAGGAATATTTGCGACTATCGAAATGCTGTATTCCCGTGTACCGGTACAGATTGCTGGACTTCCAGCATCGGTCGCGCCGATTGTGAATGTAAAGGTGCCGGCTTCTGTCAGTGTCCCTGAGATGATCCCTGTTGGACTAAGTGACAAGCCGCCCGGCAGATTGCCCGAAACTAAACTGAATGTATAAGGCTCAGATCGCCCGCCAGTAGCTGAAATAGTTTGTTCGCCATAATCATCGTCTACACGACCCCCCGGAAGAACCGGAGGATTAACGGTGATAGTAACCGGACAGACAGGTCCGCTAGGAGCGTAGTCTACTATTTTCTGAATAAATCTTGTGTTATTACCTGCGTCTGTGGCAAATTCATTAAAGTAATATATTCCAGGCCCAGCAGAAAATGTGTATGTGTTACTAAATGGATAAACATTAGTAGGAGGAGTAACAGGAATCGGTCCTGAGTCAATGAAAAGAGGATCTGAAGTATTGCCAAGCGGATCTATAACTTCAACCCAGAAGCGAGTAAGGTTAGCGTCGTCTGAAGCTGTGCCAGCCAACAGCATTGTTGAATTAACTGTCGAGTAGTTGCATGTTACATTCGGCCTTGCCGCTAAAATCACTGCAGCGGGGGGTGGCGGTACGGGAATCGGACAAACTATGGGATCAGTGTTAGTAACCGACGGCGAAGTGGTGTCGGCTGGAGTGCCCATAGTAAGAGTTGAGCGGAAAGTAGAGAGGGCCGGCAGGTCATCAGCCGAGACCGCGCCGTCGTTATTTATTGTCCAAAAGAAATTTCCTTCAGGGAGCTGGGATTCAGGAGTTAAAGTGGTCGCATAGAGCTGGCCAGGAATAAGCTGTAAATTGATGGTTGATGACGGTCCGGCCTCGCATTGTGGAAGAGGCTCTCTCGAGCAGAGATTATAAGTTACAGAAAGATTATTAATGATCGTCGTAGGAAAGCCATCAATATCCAGAATGCCCGTGCCACTGACGGACAAAAATCCTTCAAGGGACAGATCATAACTGAATTCCCCGGTGATAACACCGCCGGTATCTATGCGCGTAACTGTGGCCTGAAAATCACCCATATAAGAACCGACATCATAAGTGCTCGCGCCTTCAGGCGCTTCACCGGACAAAGAAGAATTAGGATTAATCATTCCTAACGGCGTGCGGATCGGGACAGATAAATGATTATTTATAGTAACAGGTGCAGTTAGAACTTCGGCCGCCCGGGTAGTTTTGTCCCTGAACCATTTTTGGAAGAAATTTTTAAAGGTCTCGAAGGCGGAAGCTTCTTGAGAAGAAAGAGCCTTAGAAGCAAAATGAGAGGGGGTTTGCGCGACAGGCGCGACATAGGGCGCTGTAGCATCCCCGCTCAAAATTCCGGTGATGTAAAGCTGGCCATCTCTAAGGCCAATGCCGGAACCAGCATCCATACGATCGCTTCCGAAGGCCCGGGCAAAATTTAATTCACCTTCAAGGTCGCTGTATGAGGCGACGAAAATATCCCTATCCCCTTTGCTTGTTAGGATAGTTGTATCGTTAACTCCCTGAAAAGTTGCAGTCCCGTCAAAACTTCCGGTCACAAAAACATGGCCACCGCTTCCCTGTCCATTTAGAGCAGCGCCGAGAGGAATATTGGCGGGCTCCACAGCAATATCGAGTCCTTTGTTATTTATTCCTAATGGCGCGTCGGCCACTCTGGCCCACTGGAAAAAGCCCTCCGAATTAAACTTAGCCGTAAAAATATTAGTAACGGGCGTGCCTGCGCCCGGCGGAGGCGGAGAAACTACAATAGGTTGTGTATCATCTCCTATTAAGCCGTTATTCAAATCACGGCAATTTATCAGCATATTATAAGTATTCGGAGTATTGTAAGTATACAAAAAATTACCTGACTGAACTTGACTTCCTGCAGCTAGAATTACTGCGGCTCCGGCTCCAGTTTGCATGATTACATCAAATGGGGCGCCTCCGTCACCTGGAGTTATTGTACAGACAACATTGGCAAAGTATGCATTGGGTTCTCTGACAGTAAAACTGAAAAACCTTTCAATTCCAACTGCAGCCGTATTGGGTTGGAAATTTTCAATAGTAATGGACGGTCCAGCGACGATACTTACTGGCGTATCGCTGACGACAAGAGCCGGACTTTCATCAGAACATGTAACACCAATTGTGTAATCGCCAATGGTCGTATATGTATGGGGCACGGCACCGATAATGCTCCATGCATTACTACCCAAGAAGAAAAAATTTGAAGATCCTCCGTCAGCAAAGTCAACATTACAAAGTCCCGCAGATATGCTCAAGCCCGCGGCAGGGGTAATGGTGAAAGTATAAGTATGAGGCTCGTTAATCGAAATTAGTCCAACATCCGGAGATATTCGACTGACTGATTCAATGTCGGAGGGATTGGTACTGGTACCTGGTATATAGGCTTGAACAGAAGCTTGAGAATTTATTTGGTTATTATTTGTATCTAAGCAACTAAGACCGTAAATTCCGGTTTGGTTAATTTGAAAATTTTGAACGCTAGGAGGATTATCCCTGGGTCCGTTCCAGCTGGAATTATACGGACTGGAAAAAGCGATACAGTTATTGACACCGCTTCCGCTCCAGTTAATCAACGCGGATTCGCCTTGAGAAAGGCTTGATGGGCTAGCAGTTATATTTATACTTGATGTAGAAACTTGTTCATCGTCGTTTACTATAACAGGAGTACTGCTTGAACCGGAATTGCCCAAATTATCGCTACAATAAATATTAACAGTATACGCGCCGGCAACTGGATAGATATGTGGGATACGACCCGACTGATTATAGCTGGCCGAAAAATCTGTTTGAGTTGGCGAACCATCACCAAAATTAACCTGACAAGTTATTAGTTGGCTTGAAATTTCAGTCGCATTGTAGAAAATAAGAGAGTTGTCGCCGGTAAAGCGAAATTGAGTCGGAGAAGCTGAAGTGACATTTATGACACCACCCCCACCACCAGCCGCGCTTGCTTTATCGCCGCCGAAAATTTTTTGGAAGAAATTTTTAAAAGCGCCAAAAACGAACTTGTCCCGCGAAGCCTCGGCGAAGGGCGAAGCGGCTTGTCCCGGCTCGTCCTGAGTATTATCGAAGGAACCTAGTTGAGAGATATTTTGAATTTTAACATTGCTCGCCACTGGGGGCGGAGGAGCTCCACCGCCAAATGATGCCGATCCAATTGAGATGCTGCTACTGTCAAGAAAATTCGCAACAGGGCCGACAAATTCTCCGGTGATGTAAGCATTGCCCGAATCAATGGCTATCGCATTAGCAGAATCATCACCCAGATTGGCAGACATGATGACATTCGTGCCTCTTATTTCTCTCGCCCAAGCCCAGTATAAAGGAACAATTGAAGTAGCGCTTGGAGGAACATCAAGTTTTGCAAAAAATCCGTCGAAGTTGCCGGGGCTATTCAAGGTTATATTTCGATCAAGGTCAAAAACTAAAGATTCAGTAAACTTTCCGCTTACATAAATAGAAATGGTCGGATCACAAGGCAATGTTCTACAATTGCTAGTAGTGCTTGCAACAGCTATATCTTCCACAGAAACTTTACCTACAGTGGTAAGCGTGGTAGCCCAGACAGCCGTCAAATTTGTCGGATCATATTTCGTTATATAAATACCTTGCTCGCCGGGAAATGCGGTGAAATCCTTTGGTCCGGTATCCGTTTCAATATGAATAGAGCCTGTGAAATTTCCAGCAGCGTAAAGAAAATCGTCCGGACCCGTGAAGACTGCCTGGCCGAGCTCATTTAGTTCACCCGGAGCAATGTTTGTAGCTTGACGCCAGGTCACTAAAGTAGGCTCAACACCGGTCACGCGCATAATGACAACGACCACAATAGCCACTGCCAAAATAGTCACAAAAGTTGAATAAAAAGGATGCTCCACGAATAATCTTTTTATCATTTTCATATTTAGTTTCCTTAAATTCATTTAAATAATTAGCTTATAATATAGTGCTTATTTCGACGAGCGAGGAGCGTGTGGGCGAGTAATCTAGCACATAACGTCCGAGTCGAAGTCGAATTAAAGTACTCTTTATTTTACCACATAAGGTGTTTTTTTATGTAATTTATATCCCCTTTTGTTTTTTTGCCCGGATTAAAAACGCCCTGCGGATCAAAGATGTTCTTTATTTTGTTGAATATTCCTATCATTTCCTTACCAAACATCTTTTCCAGATAAGGCGTGCGAATAATGCCGTCGTTGTGCTCGGCAGTAATGGAACCGTGGTATCGGAGCACCAGATCATAAACTTTATTTGAAAGTTCCGGGATAATTTTGCGACTGCGCGGATCCTTCATGTCCATCAGAGGAATAATGTGGAAGTTACCATCGCCCGGATGCCCGGCCAAGGTGTATTCGATCGGATAGTCTTTCAATATATTATTTAACTCCGGCAGAAATTTAGGCAGAAATTCCGGTCGAACGATAATGTCGTCGATAAACGGCGCCGTGCGCTTGCCTTTGACATGCTGCCTCAAAAGATTGAAGCTCTCGTGTCTAATCTCAAAATATTTTTCCGTATCACTGGCCGATTTTGTCACCCTATATTTCACCCCACTTGGGAGTTCGACTCCCAAGTCATGCAAATTGGGTAATTTATCTTGCTCAAATTCTGCCAGCATGACTAATTTAGGAAAACCAAATCGGATCAACTGCAAAAGATCCGGCCAAAAGCTCCAGGCAAATTTTAAGGCTCGCCATGGATTTTTGCCTTTTAAAAAACTCGGGAAAAATCTGATTGCCAAGCGCAAGGTCTTGTCGTCATAGGCCTCAAGGCTTTCCGGTTTATATTTCAAAAGTTTATTGACGACCTCCGCGATCATCTCAATTTTATCCAAAAATATTACTATCAATCGTGTATCTTTGATTGCCGGTTCCAACCGGAAAGTCACTTCAGTGACGATACCCAGCGTCCCCTGCGAGCCGACGATTAATTTGTTTAGATCAAAAATTTCTTGGCGGGAAAAGGTCGGACCTTGGGATCCCTTAAGGTCCGACCCTAAGGAGCCGAGCACGTTCCAAATATAATACCCAGCGGAATTTTTAGACACTTGCGGTTTGGCTTTATTTATCAATTCCCTATTTGAATTTATCAGTTCAGATATGTCTTTATAAATTCTCCCTTCGATATCATTTTGATTTATTTTTCCGATCAATTCATTTTCAGGCAATGCTTTAATAGTGTATTCATTGCCGTCTGAAAGTACTATTTTAAGCTCAATAACATAATCCTCCGTCTTGCCGTACTTCAACGTTTTTTCCCCGCCGGAATTATTTCCCACCATTCCGCCAATCGCACAGATGCTTTTAGACGCCGGGTAACTTGGTAAAAATAAATTTTTCTCTATTGTAATTTTCTCAAAATCCCGATAGAACATACCCGGTTGAACGCTTATAATCTTACTGTTGAAGTCAAACTTCAACAGTTTATTCATATGCCGGGTAAAATCGAGAATTATAGACTCATTCAACGGCCCGCCGGTCATGTCGGTACCAGCACTACGCGCCGTGATCGAGAGTTTACTTTCCGCGTTGATCAGCTTTCCATCCGCGTTGATCTGCATATTTACCCATTTCACCAGATTTTGCACATCTTCCGAATCTTTAGGAAATAAAACTATCTTCGGCCTCACCTCAAACAAGCTGGCATCATGGCTATAAGTTGAAAGAGTGGCTTCATCATCCGCAACATCACCTTTAAAAAAATTTTTAATTTCCTCTTTCATATTTATATTGCCCGACAGAGGCCAGGCTGTTTGCTCGAGCTTTTTCAAGCAAAAGTTTCTGCGCGCCAGAGATATCGGCAGGATTTTTAGCCCAGTGTTCTAAGGCTTCGTTTTGAATCGCCCGGCCGTAAGAGAATGTAAGCGGCCAAGGTAAATCCCCCATCTTCTTCATTGTATTGAGTCTTGTTGTCGCTTCCTCGTCCTTCATCCCACCGGAAAGAAAAACTATCCCGCCGATATTTTCCGGCACATGCTCTTTAAGGCATTTCAATGTCAGTCGGGCGACTTCCTCATCCGACACTTTTTCTCCGGAATCAATTCCCGGAACAATCATGCTCGTTTTTAAAATCACTCCCGGTATATAAACATCCAAATCTGAAAGTTCGGCAAAAAGTATGTCTAAATTATGGGCTGTGACCTCATAACATTTTTCTATGGAATGATTCCCGTCCATCAAGACTTCCGGCTCAACTATCGGCACAAGACCTTCTTCCTTGCAGGCCAAACAGTATCTAGCTAACGCATCGGCATTGGCGATAAGATCAGCTTCAGTCGGAATATCTTCGCTTATCGTTATGACCGCGCGCCATTTGGCAAAACTGGCTCCCATGTTTTTGTATTCTTTAAGTCTTTTACTTAGTCCATCTAGGCCTTCAGTTATTTTTTCTCCCGGATGAGCCGGGAAGTCTTCGGTGCCAGTATCCACTTTTATCCCGATCTCTATCCCCTTTTCTTTCAGAATTGAAGGAAAGGATTTGCCTGCCTGCGCAGGCAGGCCGTCCTTGGTGGATTGCTTAATAGTTTCATCAAAAAGTATAAAGCCGGAAATATATTTTTCAATTTCTGGGGCGGTGATCAAAAGCTCGCGGTATGCCCGACGCTTCTCCTCTGTCGCAGGTACACCGAGATGTTCAAAACGCTTGTTGCATGTGGAAATACTCTCATCTATGGCCAAGATACCCTTGGATGGTGCCATGAGCTGCGCAATAGTTTTAGTCAAAAACTCTTTGTTCATTGATTATATTTTAGCACCCTCCTTCGTGTAATCCTACTTCGCTAAAGCTTCGCAGGACACGAGCTACGGACGGGCAAGCACGCAAAGAAAAAAGCAGTACATATATAGTACTGCTTTTGGTGCTCGTTTACCTATTTCTTCAAACTGTTCAACATTTCATTAGACATAAAAACGGCAGGCGGTTCCATTTCAATCTTAATGCTGTCTCCACCAATGGCGCCATTGACATACTGTCTGATTGATTCTTCCTGTTCACCTGTAAAATTATAGGCAATATCAGTGTCGTCACTGCCAGTAATAGGTATAACCAATCTGACTTTCCTTTTCACTTTTACCAGAAAAAATTTGACTGGCGATAGCTCAGCTTCACCAGTATAAGCATCCTTGTAGGAGATCTTGAATTTGACCTTGTGCATTTTTGCAGAATCAACTTCTACTACAATGCCATTTAATTCAAGTCCAGGATTTACATAAAAGAACATGCCACCAGAAAAAGATTTCGGTGTTGCATCAAATTTTCGGCTTTTGAAGCCAGCACAAATAAATGCCGTAAGCAGTCCAGCCCAGAAAAGGTGAATAAATATTGTTTTTTTCATGTTAAAGAATATTGGTTGATGTTTTGATTTTCTAATTGCAATTATACATTAAAATATAATATTGTCAATGAGGGAATTTGCCAAAATTATTGATAAAATAGAGTCATGTTTAGAAAAAAGAAAATCGATTTTCTGGCGATCGGTGATATCACTACCGATGCTTTTATTCGCCTCAAGGATGCGGAAGTTCATTGCAATATCAACTCAGATAAATGTGAGCTCTGTGTCCGATTCGGCGACAAGATCCCCTACGAATTCGTGGAGGTCGTCCGCGCCGTCGGCAACAGTCCCAACGCTGCCGTCGGAGCAAGCCGTCTTGGGCTTTCCTCTGCCCTACTCACAAGCATGGGCGATGACCAAAATGGTAAAGAGTGTCTTGAAGCTCTTAAAAAAGATAAAGTATCAACTGATTATATAAAAATAGAGAAGGGAAAACCGACGAATTATCATTATGTTCTCTGGTACGGCGCCGACCGGACGATACTCGTGAAGCACACGGATTATAAATACGAAATTCCTAAAAACATGCCGGCGCCGAAATGGATATACTTGAGCTCTTTGGGGCCCTCCGCCGAAGCTTTCCATCAAGATATTACCAGATACCTTAAAGCGCATCCGGAAACCAAACTCTCATTCCAGCCGGGTACTTTCCAGATATCCTTAGGTTATGAAAAATTAAAAGCAATATACCAAAGAACTGAATGCTTCTTTTGCAACTTGGATGAAGCCGGAAGGATTTTAAAAACTGATGAAAAAGATGTCAAAAAATTGCTTGAGGGCCTGCATCTTTTAGGTCCCAAAATAGTCGCTATTACAGACGGACCTAATGGCGCTTATGCCTATGATGGAAAAGAGGCATGCTTCACTCCGCAATATCCTGATCCAAAACCCCCATACGACCGCACAGGTGCGGGCGACGCCTTTTCGTCGACTTTCACTGTTGCTTTGTCTCTCGGTAAAACTGTCCCCGAAGCGCTCTCGTGGGGACCTGTTAACTCTATGTCGGTCGTCCAATATGTCGGCGCGCAAAAGGGTCTTTTGAGCATGGGTCAGTTGGAAAAATACTTGACAAATGCACCAGCTAGTTATAAAATATCATCAATATGAATTTTGAGTTATGGAAAAAGGAGCGCCTAATTGATGTCATTAAAACAATGGAACAAGCACCTCCATCGGGTGTTGGGCATGACTCGACTGAGACAATGAATCCAAAGAAGATTTCTGATGTGTATGTCGAAAAAAATGAGTCATTTGCGGGAGGAATGGAAGGTATTTTGGATACTATAAAAATTGGCGAATTGTTAAAGAGTAAAATTAACAAAATTCTTGAATCGCATCCCAAGAGAGAAAAATATTTGATTGAAAAAAGAGACGAGCTTGATATAACATTAAAAGAATTAAATATTATCCAATCCGAATTAAAAAATGTGAGCAATTCGATTAATGCTGAACTTGATAAGAATGGTGAAGAGAATAATTTATGGCTGGATATTCAGGAGAATAAGATCAATGATTTAAAACGTGTCCAGGTTGAACTAGTAGAAAAGGCTGCCGAACAACGGACTGTTGTGAAAAAGGTGGAAAGTGATTTTAAAATATTCTTAGATAAATCGTATCAATAATTTATAAGTTAATAATAACAATATGACACCACCAGAATCAGAACCAAGAATAGCGACAATGGAAATAAGCGAATTTGAAGCTAAAATTAAAGAACTGCAAAATAAAATAGCGTACAAACAAACTCAAATCGAGGAAATCGAGGAAATTTTAAACGATCAAGAATATATGGATGAACACGATAAAAATAAACTTTCATTCGACAAAATAGTGGAACTAGAAGATGAAAAAGGTATATTTAAAGATAAGAAGAAAGCGCTAGAAGATGAAGTAATATCTACTCAAAAGGAAAAGCATAATGTTCTAAAAAGAAATACTCTATTGAATTAGCCTAGGCAAAACCTAAGCAACAACGCCTTGATTCCCTCTCTGTCTAATTTATATTTAGCCCATAGATCCTTAGCGGAACCCGACTCGGCAAATTGATCATAAACGCCGTGCCGAAATAATTTGACTGGTTTATTTTCGGATAAACATTCAGCCACAGCGCTTCCTAAGCCACCAATGATGTTATGATCCTCAGCCACGAATACTTTACCCGTTTTTTTTGCCGACTCCAAAATAGTCACGCCGTCCAGCGGTTTGATCGTGTGCATATTGATGACTTCCACGGAAATTTGACCTCTCAGCTCCTCAGCGATCTGCAGTAGTGTATAAACCATGTAGCCATGCGCCACGACTGTGACATCCTTTCCCTCTCGGAGAACTTGAGCCTTTCCTACCTCAAAGGGCGTAGCGGGTGTAGTGAAAACAGGTGTTGCTTCTCTGGCGCACCTGATATAAACCGGACCTTTCAAATCATATGCCGCCCTCACGGCTTTTTTTGCTTGCTCCATATCAGCAGGCGCGATGACAGTAAAGCCCGGCAAGCATCGAGTCAACGCAATATCTTCAGTCATCTGATGGGTCGGGCCGTCTGAGCCAGTTGCTAAAC
>DATBWL010000061.1:0-2596 GCA_036514795.1 Minisyncoccota bacterium | reverse complement strand
CAGTGTTGTTTTTTCGGCCGCCGAAATTAAGACTTTCGTCGATGACTTGGAAGAATTTTTTGCTCATGCCGAAAAGGAGGAAAATCTCTTGATACTCAAAGATTTAATTGTCAGAACTCAAAAATTGGTGCAAAATGTCCTTACTTCCAAGCTGAAAACAAGCGCCGGAGCTACGGTTGTAATGAATCAAAATGAAGTTGACGAGCTTATTGAAAATAAGAATGAAATACTCGCTGATATCGGGGACTTGGATGAAAAGGAAAATAAATTGAGGGAGGAAATTAACGAGTTTAGAAAGCGGATTGCGTCGGAAGAAGCCCAAGCTCGGCAATTAGACAAGGCTTCCTTAGAACTGGCTATGCAAAAAAGAGAAATACTTTCTAAATTGGAAATGCTTCATCTGAAGGAAGAAAATTTGGCCAAATTGGAATTTGATTTTGAGAATGAAATTAAAGAAGGTAGCGTACTGGTTGGGCCGGCGATACTCTCTGAATACAGGAGTTTTGTCATTTCCGGAGAAGTCACAAGATTGGAACAGGAGAATTTAAAAAAGAAAATTGAGAGGATCAAAATAAGGCTGGAAGATGCGGGCTTAGGCGCTGGCGAAGATGTAATGAAAGAATACGAGGAAGTTTCCAATAGGGATCAGTTTTTGGCTAAGGAATTAGAAGATTTAAATAGAAGTATTGAATCCTTAGAAACTCTGTCTCGCGAGCTTAAAGAAAAGCTGGATGTGAAATTCCGCGAAGGCATAGAAAAAATCAACGAACAGTTTGAGGATTTCTTTCGGTTGATGTTCGGTGGCGGCAATGCGAAACTTTTAGTTTCAGCTATTGAAAAGAAAATAAAATTGATTGTTGAAGGAGAGGAAATGGAAGAAGAATTAGAAGAAGATGGAGAAACAGAATATGGCATTGAAATCAATGTTTCCTTGCCTCACAAGAAGGTGAAAGAATTGCATGCGCTCTCTGGCGGTGAACGATCGCTGACTTCCATCGCCCTGCTTTTCGCCATGTCGCAGGTCAATCCGCCACCCTTTTTAATTTTAGATGAAACCGATGCCGCCTTAGATGAAGCTAATTCGCGCAAATACGGGGATATGCTGGAGCGTCTTTCCAAGTACTCTCAGTTGATAGTCGTCACCCACAATAGAGAGACCATGTCGCGCGCCTCAACGCTTTACGGCGTCACTATCGGGTCCGACGGCACCTCCAAGCTCCTCTCCATCAAATTCGACGAAGCCGTCGCTATCGCAAAGTAACATTAAGAACCTCTTTCTACTAACTTCTTGAGGTCAGTAAATTAGTAGAATATTTATTCTTCTTTACTGCTTTAATTCAACGGGGGATTGGGGTTGGAAGAAGTCGTTTAATTTGATGATTTTTTCGGCGTGTTTTTTGATGCCCGATTTGTCGACTCTCACTTGGGCGAGTACTCCCTGCATGGTTTCTTTGGAAAAAGCTTGGTCAAAGATAAAATTGCCCAAGCTATAAAGAATCAGGCCGTCTTCATATTCTTCAACATCTTGGATGACATGTGGCCGCGTCCCGGCGACGATTTTGGCGCCTGCATCGATCGCCTTGTGAGCCAGTTCTTTTTGCCGGTCAGTTACTTTTTCATATTCCACGCCGAAATTAAAAGAAACGACTAGGACATCGACGAGGTTGGAAGCATTTTGAATAATTTCCTCGAATCTTGGATTGCTGGCGAGCAAGATACCAGATCGGTTGTCAGAAGCTTCTAATAATTCCGGCCCGACATCAGAGAAGCCCAAGAAACCGATTTGGACGCCATTTTTTTCTATAATTCTCGGCGCTTCAGTTTCTTTGAAATCAACCCCTCCGCCGACCGGCATAATGTTGGCTTCCTTTAATCTTCTTAAAGTGTCGTCAAAAGCAGGCTTGCCCCAGTCGTTGATATGATTATTGGCGACCGAGAGTGCGTCAAACCCAGCTGCCGCGAGAGATGGTAAGGCCTTCGGATCCATGCGAAACGAGTAAAGATTCTTGGAATCCATTCCTTGGTCTGATATTGGTCCGACCAAATTGCCGAAGACGATATCGGCTTCGGTTAGATCATCGACGACATTTTTGAACAAGGCATTGTAATCGCCATTGAAATATCTCTCCACGGATTTTTTCACCTCGCGGTCAAGCATAATGTCGCCGACGAAGGCGAGATCTACCCAGTTTTTGAAGGCCGGTTCAAGTCTTTTCTCGATAGGGACGAAAGACAAAGCTCTATCCTTATCGCCGTAAAAAATGTTCTGTTTAGTGTAATTCACCAAGGCCATAGTGTCGCGGAAACGATCACTGCTTCTAAGGACGATGACGGCAATGTTGCGGCCTTCCGGCGTTTCCGTGATCGGAACATTCCAGAGAGCAATGCCGGTTTTCCGAGCTTCATCGGTATAGCCGGACTTGCCGCCTAAATAATTTTCCTGTCGGGCTAAGTTATTGTTGTTGAACCAGGCATGTCGCGCCAGTTCCATTTTGCTTTTTTCTGATATTTCAAAAATTTGGTTTTGGTTGTCGTGAATATAACGAGTCAGCTTGAATAAGTCTGAGACCGTGGAGACATTGCGTGGTGATAATCC
>DATBWL010000060.1:0-12641 GCA_036514795.1 Minisyncoccota bacterium | reverse complement strand
ACATTGATTAATCTTTTTTTAAGCACTACATCACCCAATCCCCCTTTTTGATATTGATCTTTCAATTTTTTTAATTCCTTTTTATCTTTATCGAAGACATCCAGATAAGTGAAAACGACATTACCCTTCACCCTCCCCGGCTGATCAACATGAATATGATCTGGATCAGTATACATTTGCATCACCTTTTTTTCTATTTCTTCTTTTGAATCAGAAAGATAAATCGCATTATTCAGACTCTTGGACATCTTCGCCTTGCCGTAAATTCCCACAAGCGTTCCCGTCTCTTTGGGAATAAGCGTTTCGGGAATGGGAAAAACTTCGCCATACAATGAATTAAATTTATTGGCAATTTCGCGGGTTAGTTCTATGTGGCTCGCTTGATCTTTTCCTACCGGTACAATATTCGCCTTAGCCATGAGAATATCTGCCGCCTGAAGAATTGGATAAGAAATCAATCCCATGGATGGATTTTCAATTTTCAGATCGCGCAACATGTCTTTCAAGGTCGGCACTCGTTCAACAGTGGGCTTAGAAACAAGCATAGAAAATATTACCGAGAGTTCTGCTATTTCTGGAATTTGACTTTGAACGAAAAAAGTCACTTTAACCGGATCAAGACCGACGGCCAGTTGTTCAATCACCAAATCCAGAACATTGCTTCTGATCTTTGAGGTATCGGTGTTTGTCGTCATGGCGTGGAGATCTGCCACCAAGATAAAAACATCATGCTCATCTTGAAATTCTAAACGGTTTAAAAGCGAGCCCACATAGTGCCCGAGATGAAGTCTTCCCGTTGGTCTGTCGCCAGTTAATACAATTTTCCGACCGGACTGCCTGCCCACCGAAGCCTCGGGCGAAGGCTGGGTCGGCCGGTCACCTGTTAGTACTGTTTTTTTGTTTGATGACATAGCTTTATTATTATAGCAAAAATCAGCTCCTGGCAAAGCTCTGCACAGGCCGACTGGGCCGAGCAAAGCAAAAATTCAGCAGAATTTTATGCGTGCTTTTCAGGGGTGATTTTTGCACATAATAATCACAGTTTTATTAGATTATATCGTTGCACGAGTTGTCGACTATGCTAGAATGCGGATATGAAAAGCACTCTTCGCCTTCCTCCCCAAAACCTAGACGCCGAAAAGGCGGTTTTGGGCTCAATTATGCTCCGTCCGGGCGCCATCAATGAACTTGCGGATATTTTAACTCCGGATTCTTTTTATTCAGAAAAGCATAGGATTATTTTCAAAACGATGCTTGAACTCTGGGGCAAGAACGAACCGATTGACCTCTTATCTTTAGGCGCGCGCCTGAAGGAGAAAAAAACTTTGGACTCCGTCGGTGGCAACGCCTATATCACCGAACTGGTCAAAATGGTCCCGTCTTCCACCAACGCCAAGCATTATGCGGAGATTGTCCAGAAAAAATACACCTTGCGATCACTTATAGAAGCCGCCGATCATATTTCGGAATTGTCATTCAACGAAGGTGATGAGCATATCGATGACATTATGGATCAAGCCGAGAAAAAAGTTTTTTCCATCACCTCGAGTCCCAAGGGGCACAAGTTCACGCCGATCCAAGATACCTTGCATGAGGTTTGGGAAAGACTTTCCACTCTTCAAGATACCAAAGGTTTGCGCGGTGTTTCCACCGGTTTCAAAGATCTGGACAATCTTCTTTCCGGCCTTCAAAAATCCGATCTGATTATCCTCGCCGCCCGGCCCTCCATGGGAAAGACGACATTAGCATTAGATATCGCCAGAAAGCTCGCGATCAATCACAATATTCCCGTCGGCGTCTTCTCTCTCGAAATGAGCACTCAGCAATTGGCCGACCGAATGCTCGCCGCCGAATCTAAAGTTAACGCTTGGAATTTGCGCACCGGCAACCTTAAGGCTGATCAGGATTTCTCTAAGATCAGAGATTCGCTGGACCGGCTCGCCAAAGCACCGATTTTCATCGACGACCAGCCTTCCAATTCAATCATGAGGATGCGAAGCGTCGCCCGGCGCTTGAAGGCAGAGCATGGGCTTGGACTTATCATCGTCGACTATCTCCAGCTCATGTCCACCTCCAAAAATTATGACTCCATGGTCAACCAAGTGACAGAAATATCCAGATCGCTCAAATCTTTGGCCCGCGAGCTAGAGGTACCAGTGCTTGCGCTCTCCCAGCTTTCTCGCGCGATTGAGTCGCGTGGCGGCCGTCCTCGTCTCTCCGACCTGCGAGATTCCGGCTCCATTGAACAAGACGCGGACGTCGTCATGTTCATTCACCGTGAAGATAAATACAAAGAACAGGCCGAGAAGACCAACATCGCCGAAATCTTGGTGGAAAAGCACCGAAACGGCCCGACGGGAAAAATCGAACTTTATTTTGATGAAAAAAAGACCACTTTTCTTGATTTGGAAAAAAGCAATTTCAATGAATTTATGAAACCGGAAATGAGCAAAGAGGACGATGAATTCTAACAACATCGATAAATTAGCTGAACTTTTTAAAAAGTTTCCCGGCATCGGCGAACGACAAGCCCGACGTTTTGTTTATTTCTTGCTTCATCAGAATCCTAATTATTTGAGCGAGCTTGTGAGCCTAATCCAAGGCATCAAAAAAAGTGTAAATCAATGCAAATCCTGCTATGTTTTTTTTCAGGACGATGACGAAGTCAAAGAATGCGCAATCTGCCGAGATCCGAATACCGATCAAGCTACGCTCATGATCGTCGAAAAGGATGCAGATTATGACAATATACACGAAAGTCATTTTTACAAAGGTAAATATTTCATCTTAGGAGGATTAGTGCCTATTGTGGAGAAAAATACTGGGAAACTCGTGCGGATCAATGAACTGCTTAAAAAAATTGAAAAAGAAAAGCCAAGAGAAGTAGTTTTGGCTCTATCACTCTCCCCTCAGGGCGAGCATACAGATACGTATCTCCGCCAACTCCTCTCCCCTCTTTCTGAAAAATTGGGATTAAAAATCTCCTCCTTGGGGCGCGGACTCTCCACCGGGCTTGAGCTGGAGTACTCCGATCCGGAAACCCTAAAAAACGCCCTCAAAAATAGAAGTTGATTTTTATTGGGTTTTATGGTTTAATTACGACAGAAACAAAAACCAAAAATTACATTAAAAATTCACCCTATGAGAAAATCACTGACCGAAGTCCCCTTGAATAAGGCGGCTAAAGACCTTTTGATATGCATACTTGGAATTGACCAAGTTAAGCAAATGCTGGAAGCGGAAGAAATCATAATCACCGGCTTCATTTTGAACAACAACACGGCACATAAAATTTATTACCAGATATTAGATGCCTTCAAGAGCCGTGAGGAGAAGGAAGGACTTTTAAAGCAGATCGGTACATTGCTGGCCGAGAAAAAAGCCCTTGAGAAAGATATGCGAAAGAGGCTTGATTTGCCGGAAAATTATCCGCTGATAAAACTTGAAGGCAATCACTCAATTAAAGAACTCTACCAAAAAGGCGAAATGACAAAAAACCTGTTTCGCTGTCTGGGCAGGGCTGATATTTTTACTCTTCACCACCTAGCAACATGGAGCATGAAAGACCTGACTGTAATACACGGTCTGAAAAATAAAAAGAATAAATTAATGCAGGAAATATCAGCAATTAGGAAAAAGTACAATGTGTAAAGCACAAACAAAAAATCCCCGACAATTGTCGGGGATTTTTAATTACTTAATGGAGGTAATTTTAATCTTGAAGTATGGCTGTCTGTGGCCGCGTTTCTTGAAATATCGGCTCTTGGCCTTGTATTTGATGACATCAATCTTGGGAGCCCGGCCGGCTTCGATGAATTCCGCTTCCACTTTGGCTCCTTTGATGTAGGGGGTGCCGATAGTCGCATTTGCGCCGTCATCAACAAAAAGCACTTTATCAAAAGTGATTTTGCTCCCCTTTTTGTGCTCGCCCTGAAGCTTCTCAATCTTTAAGGTTTCGCCTGGGGATACTCGATATTGCTTCCCGCCTGTGGCAATTATCGCTATTTCCATAGTTTTTTAATTATATACAAGTTTGAGAAAAAGGCAAGATAATATATAATTTATCTATGATTTCCAAATATAAATACAAAAAACTGACCTGGATAGATATGGAGTCTCCCAACCGAGAAGAAGTCCTGAAAATAGCTGAAAAATACAGCTTGCCGGAGCTCGTCAGCGATGAATTGCTCCGAAAGACTATGCGATCCAAGGGGGATATGTATCCAAATGTTATTTATCTCATCCTTCATTTTCCTTCGACCGGGCACCGGCACAGTAAAGACATGCATACTGAGATAGATTTCATTCTGGGAAAGGATTTCCTCATCACCGCGCATTATGAACACATCGACTCTCTCCATGAATTTGCCAAGGCTTTTGAAGTCAGCTCAATTTTACAAAAAACTGAGATCGGCAATCATGCTGGTTTTCTCTTTTTTCATATAGCAAAAAATCTCTACAGGTCTTCAAGCAACCAGCTTGAAGACATCCAGATTCATTTGGAAAAAGTAGAGAAAGATATTTTCGACGGACAGGAAAAAGAAATGGTCAATGAGATTTCAAAGATAAACAGGAAGCTTTTGGACTTCAAACAATCAATTAGATTCCACAGAGAAGTGTTAGATTCTTTTGAAATCGCCGGCAAGAAATTCTTCGGAGAAAGCTTCGGATATAATCTTTCAATACTTTCCGGCGAATATAATAAGGTGGAAAACTTGCTCGACAGCCATAAAGAACTATTAAAAGACCTGCGGGAGACTAATGATTCATTGCTGGCAGACAAAACTAACCAAACAATGAGAACGCTCACCATTATGTCTATTGCCTTCTTTACACTGACATTGATCGCCACGCTTTTTAGCATGGATACAATCTACAAGCCGATAGTCGGAGCAAAGGGCGATTTCTGGATAATCCTAGGGATTATGGCTATAACTATATTCGGTTTATATAGATTTTTTAAAGGAAAGAAATGGCTCTAAAACTTTTCAATACACTCTCTCGTTTAAAAGAAGATTTCCAACCGCTTAATGATCGGAAAGTCGGCCTTTATACCTGCGGGCCGACGGTTTATAATTATCCGCATATCGGCAATTACCGCGCTTATATTTTCGGCGATATCCTAAAGCGCTATCTTACCTATTCCGGATACAAAGTTAACCATGTCATGAATTTGACTGATGTGGACGACAAAACAATCCGCGAATCTCAAAAAGCCGGCAAAACACTGAGGGACTTTACGGAATTTTACAGCGCCGAATTTTTCAAAGATTTGAAATCTTTGGACATCGTTCCAGCCGATATTTATCCCAAGGCCACCGAGCATGTCCCTGAAATGATTTCTATTATCAATAAATTGTTAGATTTCGGAATTGCCTATAAAGGCGAGGATGGTAGTGTCTATTTCAATATTAAGAAATTTAAAAATTACGGCCAGCTTTCCAATTTGAAAAACGATGACTTAAAAGAAGGCGCCTCCGGCCGAGTCAAAAAAGACGAATACGAAAAAGAAAATGCGCAGGATTTCGCCCTGTGGAAAGCCTATGACGAGGCCGATGGCGATGTGTTCTGGGACCCCTCGACTTGGCTCGGGGCAGGAGCGAAAATCGGAAAGGGCAGGCCCGGTTGGCACATTGAATGTTCCGCGATGAGCATGAAATATTTGGGCGAAAGCTTTGATCTTCACACCGGCGGCGTGGATCTCGTCTTTCCTCATCATGAAAATGAAATCGCCCAGTCCGAGGCTGCCTCCGGTCATCCGTTTGTCAAATATTGGTTGCACAATGAGTGGCTCTTGGTTGACGGCAAGAAAATGGCCAAGTCGGCGGGTAATTTTTATACCTTAAGGAATATTATGGAAAAAGGCTTCTCCCCTATTGCCTATCGCTATCTGACACTGCAAAATCATTATCGGACACCGCTTAATTTTACTTGGGTTTCCCTAGAGGCGGCGCAAAATGCATTAAACCGGCTGGAAAATATTTTTTTAGAACTCGGAGATAATCCGCCGACTGGCGGAGGAAAAGTAAACGATGAATATAAAAACAAATTTGCGGAAGCCATGGACAACGACCTGGAAACCCCGGCGGGTTTGGCTCTGGTTTGGGATTTACTTAAAGAAACAAGTATAAAACCGGAAGACAAAAAAGCCACCCTTTTAGATTTCGATAAAGTTTTGGGCCTCGGTTTAGAAAAAATAAAGCCTGTAAAAATTCCAACTGAAGTTTCCAAACTTGCTGAAGAAAGAGAATCAGCGCGCCAAGCCGGCGATTTCAAGAAATCCGATGAGCTACGCGACCAAATCAAAAAACGGGGCTTTGAAATCAAAGACACTCCTGACGGATATAAATTGAGCAAAATATTAAAAGCCATAATATAATTATGGCTTTTAAAGTGTTACTTCAGAAGAGTATAAGGGTAAATTACTACATAATTAATACCTTTTTGTTGGCATAGCTTTTGGAAATTTGTAAATTTTGGTTTTTTGATAAAGTGTCCAGCACCAAAAACTATTGCTAAAGTATTAGCATGCTGAGCTTTCATTACTTTCAATGCCTTATTTACTGCGACTTGTTCCCTTTCATGACTATATTTATCTTCAAGATAATTGTAAGCTTCTATTATCGAAGTTGTGTCGCCTCCCAATTTATCAGCTAGTGTAGTAAATTCATCCAAAACTCTAAACCGCATCCTGTTTTCTTCTTCACTTCCACGGAGCAATATCCCCTGAATTATTGCTTTTCTATCTGCATATGGGACAGAATCAATGAAAAGTGCAACAAATAGTGCCGCATCATCAAGACAAAATGCCTTAAGGTTTGAGGAATCCTCTTCAGCGCCAAATACTTTCATTTTAATACCTGAGGACTGAAGGTAGGCCGCAATGGCTCCACCATGTTCGTACAGTAATTCATCCGAAGGATAATTTATTTCATCAGCAGAATATTCTTGTCTAAAGATCTTAATCAAATCGGGAAACTTTATCGTATCCAAATCATTACCTAAGCCTTCTAATAAAAAATTAGATACGATACTCTTTTTATTCAAGGATTGGCAAATTTTTTGAATTTCTTTTTGACATTCTATTGTTTCTCTTTTCACTGCTCCTGTGTCAGTAATCATAATATTGAATGGAAAGGTTAAATCAAGTTCATGCTGTTGGGCAATAAAAATAATAAATCTATCGCTTTTACCGCCAATGAATTCTTCCTTTACTAGACCAAAAGGTTTTACGATTTGTTTTATTTCCTCAACAGACTGCCCAAATAAAGTTTGGGGTAAAAATAAAACATAAGGCAAGAAAAAAAGTATGAATGTTTTTTTCATTTTATTTGATTTTTAAAGATCGATTTTAGATTTTTGAAACTAATTTTATATTAACATTTAAATAGACTTATGTCAATTTTTCTGCGTTGATTGTAATATATCGCGGCACGCAGATGTCTTATGTATTGTTGTGTAAATAAATTACCAAACTTGCGTATATGCGTTGTGTTTGGTAATTTTAAAAATTATAAATTAAATACTTTTTTTATTTCTCGGTCATTCTCTATTTTGTCGACGATCATATACAGCACATCCTTCCCTACTTTAAAATCTGCCTTCAGGAGTATGATTAAATCCTCGCAATCATAAGGAAAAACCCAGACACTTTTTTGCAGTTGAACAAAGCCGATAGCTTTCAATGTCCGTCTTAATTTATCTCTAGTATTATTCCTGTTAATTTTTATATCAAATATCAAAATCCTCCATTTGCCATCCCATTTAGGCGGTTTTTCAAATTTGAATCCATAATTTTCAAAAGCCCTCAATTTTTGCTCTCCTTTCTCCGTCAGCCTGACAAGCCGGCCTTTAGAAGAATTTTCAAAGTAGATAAGTCCTATTTCTAGAAGTCTGGTAATTGTAGAATTAACCAGATATTTCGGATCTTTGCTTCTTTGTCGATCTAAATCCAGGACTTTGAGCATCTTTAAAGCATTTGGGGCTAGCAGGGCGACGGCTAAAAAACCAGTAGCTTCTATGGTTTTAAGAATAATTTTTTGAACATTCTGTTTATGCCTAGTTTTTCTTAAAGATTTTTCTAGTTCCCCCATACACCCATTATTACCTAACTGTGCGCATATACGCAAGTTTGGTAATTAATAAATTAAAGATAAAAAACCGACCCATGTCTGAGCTGGCTTATCCCCATGAAAAAAAATCCGTCCGCTCTGGAATTTGACTTTTAAAAGATTTTGTAATATTATGCGGACAGAAAATCAAAATCGTTGTTAAACCTCTAAAACTAAAAACTATGGCAAAAGAATTGCAGGATCTAATGGATATTGTGCAAAAAGTCTTCCAATGCGATGAAGGCATATACTGGAAGCTCCAATATCTACCTAGGGAAAAGTGGGACAATGAAATCATCTCCCACAGCTCCAGACATCTTTCAAAATCAGCGGGCAAACTTGCCGCGATTTGCGAAGCCTACGAGCACGGAGCGCTTTTTAACAAAGAAGAAGCCAAGGACATCACCTTAAGCGCCTTGGCGACAATTTTGAAAAACGCCTCAATGTTGGGCATGACTGCCCAAGACCTGCTCGATGGCGTCCCTAAGAAAATTGATTACAAACCACAAAATTAAGTTACTCAAAAAGACCGTTCTAAATTGAACGGTCTTTTTTTAATTACCAGGAAACCCCGCACGAGCAGGACGTCGTTCAAATAATATTAGTCCGTAGCGAGTGCGGGGATGAATGGATCCGGAGCACACGAAGTGTGCGGAGCAGGTCTCGCCTTGGCGACATCAAAAGGAAACCCCGGACTTTAGTCCGGGGAGGAGGTCATTTATCCTCGGCTTTCAATTTGCGAAAAAGGGTAAAAAAAATAAAAAAAACCCCAGCCATATTTCAGGCTGGAGTTATCCCTAATGAAAAACCCTGGAGAGTTTGCAATTGTCACTCCTGGAGCTCTTGTTATGTAAAGAACGTATCCCGGCAATTTAGGTAGGACCGGGCCTAAAGACTCTAACAAAAAAAGAGGGTCTCAGCAACCTTGTTGCCTCGACCCTCCAATCGCCATGATTCTGCAATTAAGCAGTTTGAATAGTATATACTAAATCCCCTCTTCTTTCAACTTCTCAATCATTTCGCGGGCGTGGCGAGAGAGTTTGCTGGGGAGTTTGATGTTTAATTTAATCATCAGGTCTCCTCTTGATCGCCCGTGAGGCACGCCTTTTTCTTTGACGCGCAGGGTCTCGCCGATCGAGACACCTTCAGGAATTTTGACGGTGATATCGCCATCGAGCGTTTTGATAGTCCGTTCAGCTCCCAACATGGCGTCAGAGAGTTTGACATCCAGATTCATGAATAAATTCGATCCGTCCCTTTTGAAAACTGGATGCGGAGGAACATTAATTTTTATATAAAGATCGCCCGAGGCGCCCTTCGGTATCGCCTCGCCGTAGCCGGCCAACCTGATCATCTCGCCGCTATTTATGCCGGCTGGAATGACCACTTTGATTGATTGCTCTTTTTTAATGACTCCCAAGCCGCGGCAGGTGTGGCACTTTTCTTCAGGCACTTGTCCGGAACCTGAACATTCTTCACAGATTTTGACGGAAGAAAAAGATCCCAGAAAAGATCTCTTAGTTTCATGAATTTTACCGGCCCCGTTGCACTTAGAACATTTTTTACTTTTCGTTCCCGGTTTCCCTCCCGAACCGTGGCAAGTCTCACAAGCGGATGCCTTGGTCAGTAAAATATTTCTCTCCACGCCGAAAATGGAATCTTCAAAGGAAATCTGGATCTCAGTGGAAATATCGCGGCCCCGCCTAGCCTGCTGTCGGCCTCCCATACCACCGCCGAAAAAATCACTAAAAATATCATTTAAATCACCGAATCCCCCCTGCGAGAAACCGCTGAAATCGAAACCGCCTTGCGAGAAATCAAAACCTCCAAAACCTTGGCCTGCTTGCGCTCCAGCACTGCCGGGCTGATATGATCCGAATTGGTCGTATTGAGCCCTCTTAGAGTCGTCAGAGAGCACTTGATAAGCTTCATTGAGCTCTTTAAAGCGCGCCTCATCGCCCCCCTTCTTGTCCGGGTGGTACTTATGCGCCAATTTATGAAACGCTTTTTTTATCTCTTCTTTGGAAGATTGTTTACTGACTCCCAAAATTTCATAAAAATCTTTTTTCATTTTTTTTCTTTTTATTTTTATTTAGTCTCGGCGTCTCTAATTGGACCATCGCTTGGATTTGCGCCTCCTTTGTCGGCGCCCCCAGCGCTTTGATCAGCGCTTCCGGGATTTTTAGCCATGTGCTCCCCTATCTTACTCATCTCAGATGAGAGCTCGCTAGTAGCTTTTTTGATCGCCTCAATATCTATGCCGTCTTTGACCGATCGGAGAGCCGTAATTTTTGCATTCACGCTGTCTTTGATCTCGACAGATATTTTTGCCTCATTTTCTTTCAAGGCTTTCTCGGCAGAATAAACGAGCATCTCGGCGGTGTTTTTCACTTCCGCATTTTCTTTTTTCTTTTTGTCTTCATCGGCGTGAGCTTCCGCGTCATTTTGCATTTTTTTGATATCCGCGTCCGTTAGTCCCGAACTGGCTTCGATTCGAACTTGCTGCACCTTGCCTGAAGCCTTATCGAGGGCTTTAACATTTAAGATGCCGTTGGCGTCTAGATCGAAAGTCACCTCAATTTGCGGCATGCCTCGGTGCGACGGCGGAATGCCGTCCAAGATAAACCGGCCTAAACTTTTATTATCAGACGCTAAGGCGCGCTCGCCTTGGGTGATGTGAATTTCAACCGAAGTTTGATTATCAGCCGCCGTCGAGAATATTTGTGATTTAGAAGCCGGAATAGTTGTATTCTTTTCAATCAATTTTGTGGCGACTCCGCCTAGAGTTTCAATGCCAAGAGAAAGCGGTATAACATCAAGCAAGAGCACGTCGCGCACCTCACCCTGCAAAATGCCGGCCTGTATTGCCGCTCCGGCGGCTACTACTTCATCGGGATTAATGGAGAGATTAGGTTCTTTGCCGAAATACTCTTTGACGGCTTTGACGATGGCCGGCATTCTAGTCTGGCCGCCGACCATGATGATCTCATTAATGTCAGCCAATTTAAAGGGAGAATTCTCCATGGCTCTTTTGGCTATCTCAATCGAGCGGCGAATAAACGGCTCGGTTAATTCTTCAAGTTTGGCCCGGGATAATTTCAGAAATAAATGTCTGGGACCAGAAGCATCGGAGGTAATGAATGGAATATTAATGTCAGTCTGCAGTGTCGTCGAGAGCTCATGTTTGGCTTTTTGCGCTTCTTCTTTCAGACGCTGGAGCGCCAAGGTGTCGCGGGCCACATCAATGCCGGATTCTTTTTTAAATTCTTCGGCAATCCATTTTACAATCGTTTGATCAATATCTTCTCCGCCTAAGTGGTGATCGCCGTCGGTTGATTTAACTTCAATCACATCATTGGAAACTTCCAAAATGGAAATATCAAATGTGCCACCGCCAAAATCATAAACGGCGATTTTTTCTTCCTTCTTTTTATTGAGTCCGTAGGCGAGAGCGGCAGCCGTCGGTTCGTTGATGATACGCTTGACATCGAGCCCGGCAATTTTTCCAGCGTCCTTGGTCGCTTTTCTCTGCGCATCATTGAAATAAGCCGGTACGGTGATCACTGCTTCGGTTATCTTCTCGCCCAACTTAGCTTCGACATCCGCTTTTATTTTCTGAATTATCATCGCGGAAATTTCTTCCGGTCTGTACGTTTTATCACCCATTTTAACGAGAACACCGTCATTTTCTCCTTTGGAAACCTGAAACGGAATAGTTTTAAGATCAGACTGAACATCCGGATCTCCGTATGTATGCCCCATGAAGCGTTTGATGCTGTATATCGTATTTTCCGGATTAGTTACCGCTTGCCGGCGAGCTAACATGCCCACCAAACGATCACCGTTTTTAGCGAGCGCCACAACTGACGGCGTTGTGCGTGAGCCTTCAATGTTCTCAATAATTTTCGGCTGACCCGCCTCGACGACGGCCACTGCCGAATATGTTGTACCTAAGTCTATTCCTATGATTTTTGCCATTTGATTTTACGAAATCTTGCCGCGTAATCGTCCATTGAAACGCGGCGCAATTTTTTTTGATTAATGATTTGTAATAAAGTTAGTTATATTATACTCATCTCTGTAATTTTGACAAGTATTTCGCGGGCACTAAATTTATGTTATTATAAATTAATGCCCAAAAGACAAGATTTTTCTAAGAAAATCATCAATATTCTCTCAACTAAGCCCGCTATATCCCTTCCTGGGCTGATAGATAAGATTACTTCCGCCAACGCCTCTGGGAGGCCTATTTACGCGATTAAACGATCTTTAAAGGGTCTACGCGAGATTGGACTGGTAGAGAACATATCTTCCGGTCAAGCCGAATATATCCGACTGACCAAAGAAGGCAAAAAAAAAGCCAGCAGCCTAAAATTAGAGAGTGGTACCGCGATCGTCGATCCCAATTGGGATGGCTTCTGGCGGATCATCATCCTTGATCTACCAGAAGAGCGCAAGAGCGAGCGTGAAGCCCTGCGTTACCTTCTGAAGAAGGCGGGATTCGTGGCCATCAAAAATTCCGTCTGGGTC
>DATBWL010000059.1:0-2262 GCA_036514795.1 Minisyncoccota bacterium | reverse complement strand
CTTTCAGTTTATACCATTTTTCACTCATTCGGCTACACACCTCATTTTTGTAAAATTTCAAGTCATGTTGATTGTCGGGATTCTAATGCGGTGGGTAATCTTATTGAGAATTCTTGCTTGGATTTTTAGAAACCGGAAGACACTAATTAAAAAAATCTATCGCAAGGACGACTGGGAAGTGGCCAAGAAAAAAGTCCACTACATCGAGTTCCCACCCCGAAGCATGTGGGAGGTTTTCCGCTCCATCTCAGCCACCAAAAAAATCATTCCCAAAATTAAAGACCCAATCCTCGTAATGCAATCAGGGTCAGATAAGATTATTCTCCCCAAAAGCGCGGAGTATCTTCATGCGAACGTTGGCTCAAAAGTTAAGGAGCTGGTCTTTTTTGCCGATTCTTACCATGTTTTCACCGTGGACAAGCACGCGGAGAAAGCTCACAAGATTATGGGCGAGTTTATCAGTCGTCTTTGATCTCTTTCCCTGTAATTTTCCTTACACGGTCCTTGTGGACTTTAGGCAAGAAGATTGTGAGCACCCCTCTTTTTAAAACAAAGTGAGCTTTGTCAGGGTCGATCTCTTCGGGAAGAATAATTGAGCGGGAAAATTTTCCCCAAAAACATTCCTGCCAGAAATAGTCGTGGCCGGCAGTCTTACTGTCGCGATGCCGCTCCCCCCTAATCGTTACTTTCTCGCTAGAAACATCAATATCAATATTATCGAGTTTTACTCCGGCAATGGTTGATTCCACGATAAGCTCATCCGGCGTTTGGTAAACATCAATCGCCAACTGGCCTTCCATCTCCTCGGCAATGCCGGTTTCCGGAATCTCACTTTCGTTGATTCGCTTTCGCGTTTCTAATTTCCCGGGCTTGCCAAAAATTCTATTAAGCATGGTCGTATGGAAATATTATACCCCGCACCTTTTCGTTTGAAAAGGTGCGGGGTTATACACTATTGATTCTGGTGATTCTGGGGACGCCGAAAGCGTATCATCATCCGGTCCTTGGCTTTTAGAATTTCAAAATCGTGAAAGAGAAAAATGGCGGCAAGTAAGAGCAATCCAGTCGTATAGATTTCTATATTTTGGAAAATGAGGACAAGATAATTGAATGCCCAGTGCAAGAGGGCGGCTGCTACAATCCCAGGGATGAGACGCCCCCTAGCCCAGTGAAAACCAAGGATGCCCGAAGCCAGGGCGTGGAGCAGGGTTGCTCCGATTGATCGGAGAGCAAAAGTTTCGACTATTGAGTCAGTGCCGATTAAATTCAAGATGTTTTCTACCGCGGCAAAACCGAGGCCGGCGGTGATCATGTAGATCATTGCGTCTACCCCCTCATCAAAATATTTACTCTTTTTGATAATGAGATAAACAATCAGGAACTTAGCTATTTCCTCAATGAAAGCGAATGGTCCAAGGAGAGGAGAAGCATAAGCCGGTCCAGCGGCGGAGGGAGGAAAATATTTTTGAAGGTAAAATTCGGGAATTACCGATACGCCGGCTGCCAGCGCTCCGCCCACAAATACGTAAATAATCATTCTTTTCGGCTCCGGACGAGTAGCATCTTCGCGAAGGAAGAAAAAGAGCCAAATAACCGCTGGAAGAAGTCCCAAAATTGACGGAAGAATCACCATTTTTCAATCATCAATAAGTTTTTAGATTTTTGCGGTAATCTTGCCCAAATCTCTTCAGTCACAAAAGGCATAAAAGGGTGGAGCATTTTTAGAGATTCTTTAAGAATTTCTAGAAGCACTGCTTGGGCCGCCGCTTTATCCGCCAAATTATCTCCCCGCAAGCGCGATTTATTCGCTTCAATAATCTTATCGGCAAATGTATGCCAGAAATAGTGGTAGAGAGTTTCACCGGCATGGTGGAATTTAAAAGCTTCTATACCAATCGTTATTTGTCCCTTTATTTCTTTAAGTTTTTTTAGATTTTCACGGTCTGTTTTAGTGTATTTCGGCTTCACTTTCAGCTTCTTGTCATAATTTGAAATCACGAACCGAGACGCATTCCAAATTTTAGTGGTGAAGTTCCGATAGCCGCGAATTTTATCTTCGGAGACCGCCGTATCGCTCCCGGGCATATTACCGATAGTCAAAGCTATCCGCAGGGCATCGGTTCCATAAATTTCCGCTACTCCAAGAGGATCAATAACATTCCCCTTGGATTTGGACATCTTTTGCCAATCCTTGTCCCGAACTAATCCGTGGAGATAAACGGTTCGGAAGGGGATTTTACCGGTTCGATAGATGCCGAGCAT
>DATBWL010000058.1:0-6892 GCA_036514795.1 Minisyncoccota bacterium | reverse complement strand
TTCCAGCTTACCCTCGCTCCAGGCACCCAGAGCGCCGATGTTTTGAGACTTCAGCGGTATCTCAACAGCAAAGGCTTCACTTTGGCTTCCTCTGGCGCCGGCTCGCCGGGTAATGAGACAAACTTCTTCGGCCCGCGCACTAGAGAAGCTCTCAGGAGATTTCAGGAAGCCAACAGGATAGCCATCTTGGCTCCTCTCGGATTGCTTAACGGTACAGGAATCTTCGGTCCAGCTACCCGAGCCTTCATTAACGCTAGTCAATAACAACCCGGACAAAGGGGAGCCCTTTGTCCCACAAAACCCCGCTTCGGCGGGGTTTTGTGTTGCTAACCCCTAGACAAAGGGGAGCCCTTTGTCTACAATAAAGATATGGAAAGGAAAATTGTATTTGCACCAGGCGAAATTTATCATATCTATACCCGCGGCGTTGAGAAAAGAAAAATCTTCTTAAACGACCATGATTATTTCAGGTCTATACTTCTTTTGTATCTAGTAAATAATAAAGATAATTTTCAGCTTTCATCTTGGGTGAGACGGAAATATGGCAAAAAGGGCAAGCCTAAATTAAGCGACTTATATGAACTTTTTAAATTGCCAAGACGAGATACTTTGGTATCGATCGGTGTTTTTAGTCTGATGCCTAATCATATTCATCTCCTACTTAAAGAAAAAGAAGAGGGTGGCATTAGTAAATTCATGGGCAAATATCTAACTTCGCTGTCAATGTATTTCAATGTGAAAAATAAAAGAAGTGGACCACTCTTTACCAGGCCATTTCGAGCCCAGCATGTTGACAATGACCGCTATCTGAAATATTTATTTGCCTATATTCCACTGAATCCTGTTAAACTGATTGAGCCAAAATGGAAAGAAGAGGGGATTAAAGATTTTAAAAAAGTGAAAAAATATTTAGAGGATTATAAATATTCCAGTTACTTAGATCACTTAGGAAAGGATCGTTTAGAGAAAAATATTCTAAACTTAGATGATTTTCCAGATTATTTTTCTGACTCCAGCTTCGATGCCTTCATTAATGACTGGCTGACACTAAAAGACGAATTTTAAGGGGACAAAGGGCTCCCCTTTGTCCAGTAACGATTTTAGCTTTAAAATACAGGCATCTATCCCTCGACTTCCTTCGGGGCCATCGGCTTTTTCCATAATTTCTTTTTCTGTAAAGCGGAGGATTTTCCATCCGGCCCGGCGCAGGAATTTGTCTTTGGCGCGGTCGCGGATTTTTTGCGAGAGCAGGCTGTGTGATTTTGCCCCGTCGCACTCTATGGCAATCTTTTGCTTGCTACTGATCAACCCTGATTTGGAACTGATGGGTTCGACCCATTCGACTGATTCGACAGGCTCACCGCAGGCAGACTCAGGGCAGGCAGGCTCACCACAAGTCAACGCTGGTGGGAAGATGGCAAAATCCAATCGATATTTTTTCCCGTTTTTACTGATCGTGTATTCGCGCACATATTTTATTTTTAGGCCCTTTAAGGCTTTTTCAAAAATTTCTTCGATTGGCGGCACACCATACAGATCTAAAATATCCCCGGCCCTTCGGGAATAATTAGGATCTCCGGCTTTTTTAAGGAGGGAGAGAGTAGTGAAGCCGAAAGAGACGCGCCTCCGGCTTTTGTTTCGGATCGGCTTGGGCAGTTTAAAGATTTTTCTAAGCTCAAAATGCAAATACAAATTGTGAATCCGAGGATGTGAAACTTCCTTTGGTAGAAGATCGCGGCGGGTAGCGCGAGTAATTTTTTTTATGTTTGCATAGTAAGTTATTTTTCCGCCAAGATTCCCCGATATTGGTCCGTAGAACGCCAAATATTTAAATTTCTGTTTCGGCGCATACTTAAGCGGAATCCGATACCAACCCTCTTTCAAAATTAAATTCAAATCCCGCTTACTTTTCACCACCGTCACTAAAACATTTTGTTTTGAGGATATTTTAGTCATCTATTTATCCAAGTGTATACACTCGTAATTGTACCATGGCAGTTTGGGTACCGACACTACAAATATCAGTCATGCGAATGAATTAGTAGTTTCTTTTGTGGTCTTCTCACCAGGGTTTTGTGTTTTTGGGGAAGTAGATTATACTTGATTTATTAAAAGCTTTTAAATTTTAGTCAGCCGCGTTAAAGCGACGCGCATGTGCCCAGCCTGATCCTGTTGGATCACATGATTTCGCTAAATCATATGCAAAAAAATCTTATTGTTTCCATTATTATTTTAGTCGTTGCCGTCCTCGGATTATATTTCGCCTCCAGGGGCGGCGTTAAAAAAGACAATATGCCGGCAGGACAAAATCAGATTACAGGTTTGCAAATTACCACCCTTTCCGAAGGGACAGGTATCGCCGCTAAATCAGGCGACACGGTTTCGGTCAATTACACCGGCACATTTGAAGACGGCGCGGCTTTTGACTCAAATGTTGATCCGAAATTCGGTCATGTCGCGCCCTACCAGTTTATTTTGGGCCAAGGCATGGTCATCTTAGGTTGGGACGAAGGAGTGGCCGGGATGAAAGTCGGCGAAAAAAGAAAATTGGTTATACCATCTGATCTCGCTTATGGAGACCAAGGCATTCCGGGATCTATTCCAGCGAAAGCCACTTTAACATTTGATGTTGAACTATTAAAAATAGGAAAATAAATTAATAAATAAAATATATATTATGGATAAATTTTTACCGGCCAATATAATCAAGTTAATTAAAATATTTCTGATTGTCGTCATTTTGCTTTTTGCGGCCAAGACTATTTCAGAATTTAGGGGTTTTAAATTCATCGGGGAAGCGGCGACGCCGGCTACTATCTCTTTTGATGGCAAAGGCGAAGTTTCGGCTGTGCCTGACATTGCCACGATTTCTTTTTCTGTCAGAAATGAAGCCAAGACAATGAAAGCCGCTCAAGCCGTGGTCACTGACAAGGTCAATCAATCCCTCAAATTCTTGAAAGACAACGGGGTGGCCGATAAGGATATCAAGACCACTAATTACAGCTCATATCCTAAATATGATTATTCTCAAATGCCTTGCTCGCAGTCTTACTGCCCGCCCGGCAAGCAGATTTTAACCGGCTATGAAGTTTCGCAGAATATTGAAGTGAAGGTGAGAGTTATAGATGATGCCGGCAAGATTGTGGAAGGCTTGGCGATCGCCGGCGTGACTGACATGAACGGACCAAACTTCGCCATAGACAAAGAAGATGCGTTGAAAGATGAAGCGAGAGCTTTGGCCATCGCCGACGCCAAGACAAAAGCTAAAATATTGGCCAGACAGCTTCAGGTGCGGCTAGTCAGAATCGTTAATTTCTCAGAAGGAGGAATGAATCCTTACCCTATGTATGCTAAAGCAGAATTGATGTCTGCCGACGGCGGAGCTCCTAGGGCCCCAGAATTGCCGGTGGGGGAGAATAAGATCACCTCCAATGTGTCAATTACTTACGAAATACGTGATTAAGCATAATCACCTACTGGGCTAATAAATCTTCTACAATTTAGGTGTGCAAAAGCGGCCTTGAGGTCGCTTTTGCAATGTGGTACCATATGACCCGGACTCACTTAAAAACAATATTCATTTTTAAATCCCGTTCATTATGCCCAAAAAAGTTATCCCAAATGGCCATGAGCCATTTATGAGCCCGCAAGCGGCTCGCGATTTTCTGATCAAAGAAGCAGAAAAAGATCCAACCAAAGAATCGGTGGTGGACAAAGTCACTGTTCATTGTAACACCGCGAAAAGGTTGATGTATCACATCCCCCAAACGAGTATTAATTACGACCATGTTCCTCAATCTGAGTTTTTAAGGTTCTCCGGTAAGGACTCGAAGGGAAATCTGCACAAATGCGGAATCAGCAATGCTTCTTGTTAGGAAAATCAAACAAAAAATTTTAGCCCCAACCCCCAGGGGCTTTTAATTTGCCCGGATTTGATCCCGTAGTAGATTTTGACAAGGCCTTTCGGGCGCGCTTCGCGCATTGCCAAAATTCACTAAGGGATTGACTTTAAGCGGCGAAAGAGTATTATATTGATAAGCGCCCTGAGGGCGTTTTTAACTAGCTAAAACATTTGCATTGCAAATGTTCGCTCGATCCGCCAAGCGGATTTAGGGAAATAATAATATGCCAAAAATCAAGGAATATTTAAACGAAACCAAGAATGAGCTCAAACATGTCAATTGGCCTTCCCGGCGACAGACGACTATTTTCACTATCATCGTTGTCCTGATCTCCGTCATCATCGCCTACTTTTTAGGCTTGTTTGACTTTATTTTCTCTCTAGGCTTAGGCAAGATTATATAATTCATTATTTTTTATGAGCAAGCAAGAATTAAAACCAGAAAGAAATTGGTACGCTATCCATACTTATGCCGGCTATGAAAACGCCGTCTTGAGGAATTTGAAACAGCGCATAGATTCCTTAGGAATCAACGATAAAATTTTCAATGTCATCGTTCCGACCGAGAAGAAGTTCAAGATCAAAGGCGGGAAGCGCGCTGAAGTAGAGGAGAAGATTTATCCCGGCTATGTTTTAGTTGATATGATTGTGACCGATGATTCTTGGTATGTTGTCAGAAACACCCCTCGAGTGACCGGCTTCGTCGGCGCCGGAGTCAACCCCGTGCCACTTGATAAAAAAGAAGTTGATGCCTTGTTCAAAAGGATGGATACCGCGGAGACCAAGCATAACATTGATTTGGAATTGGGCGAGACAGTGATGATCGTTGACGGACCGTTCAAAGAACTGGAAGGCAAAGTATCTTCTGTCGATCAAGATCGCGGCAAGGTTAAAGTTCTGGTTTCCATGTTCGGCCGAGAAACCCCCGTGGAGCTTGATTTCTTGCAAGTTAAGAAAATTTAAGTATACTATAACCTACAACCTAACACCTATAACCTATTCAAATGGCTAAAAAAATAATTAAAAAAGTAAAGCTTCAAATCATGGCCGCGAAGGCGACTCCGGCGCCTCCTTTAGGGCCCGCCTTGGGCCAAGCTGGCATCAACATTGGGGATTTCGTTACGAAATTTAACGCGGCTACTAAAAATATGGCCGGAGACAAAGTCGGCGTCCAGATCACCGTTTACGAGGATCGAAGTTATGACTTCGTCGTCAAAACTCCTCCGGTTTCCGGGCTTATTTTCAAAGCGGCCGGAGTGGAGAAAGGATCCGGCAAGCCGAATGTCAGTAAAGTGGGCAAGATCAACAAAGCCCAACTCAAAGAAATCGCTGAAAAGAAAATGGTGGACCTTAATGCTAAAGATATAGAAGGCGCGATGAAGATCGTCGCCGGTTCCGCCCGCTCCGCCGGCATTGAAGTCAAAGGATAATAAGCATCAGCCCATGAAAATTTTTACACCTCCACCCTTTCCCTAGTACCGGGCGGGACCCTCGGAGATAAAAATTTTCATGGGCTTTCGCTTGTAAAGAGGTTTTCTTCATGATAGGGTGAAGGCAGAAATCAAAACTTTGCCTCTGCCGACAGGCTCCCAGCCGATAAGCCCGTACGTCCATTTTCGGGCGTACCGGGCCGGCAGAGAAATAAAAAATCCCGTCAGATGACGGGATTTTTGTTAGCTTGCCGACAAACAGCTTCTCGTGGTAAGGTAATCATATAAAACAAACAAAAACTAATACCTAAAATCATGGTAAATTCAAATATTATTCCTAAAACCGAATCTCCTTTCCGCGCTATCTATGAACCGGATTATGACAATTTGAAGCAGATTGTGGAAGAGTTCCGCCGGCAAGGCAAGAAAATTGTTCTCACTCAAGGAAGCTGGGACATGCTCCACATTGGCCATGTGTTTTATATGGAAAAGGCTCGCACATATGGAGATGTTCTTATTGTCGGTGTTGATTCTGACGCTTTGATTAAAAAGGAGAAGGGTCCCAACCGTCCGGTTTATCCTGAAACCGAAAGAGTGCCGACCATCATTTTCCTGCGCCAAGCCGATGTCGTGACTTTGCGCTATGCCGAACATCAGCCTGGAGATTTGGTGCGGGTAGTGCGGCCCGATGTCTTCGTAATATCAGAAACAACCACTGGCCGAAACCCCGACATCATCACAGAGATGCAAAAAGAGCATGAAGGTGTTTGTGGTGAGATCATAGTCCTTCCTCCGCAGGCCGCCACTTCAACCTCCAATAAAATTCGACTTCTCGTCATTGAAGGAGTTAAGAATCTGAAAGAAAGACTTGATGCTGTGATAGCAGAATTTATGGAAGACTTCAAATTCTAAAAAATATGGAAAAAATCATCATTGCCTATATACCCGCTCTTCATGAAGGCTATGTAAAATTCTTAAAAAACCATTCGGCGGCGACCCTCTATATGATAAGCCAGCCGATTATAAATGAGCTGGTCATAGACACGCCTTATTTCGGACGAGACATGAGGGCAGTTAACGCGGAAACCCTTTTGGTCGCCGTGAGATCCATGAAAATAGTGAAGGACGTGAAGCTTCTCGATAAAAAGGAAATAACAGAGCTCCAGACATTCCCAGGTGAGATTGTCATGCCGACCGAGGATATAAGTGTTAAAATTGCCCAGCGTTATTTTTCGTCCAAAAAAATTTCATATGACTCGATTTTCTTGAGATGGGACAAACTTATCAGCCAGAAAGAGGTTGAAGTCAACCCTGACCGCAAGATCTCAATGGATGATATGGATAAAGAGATTATGGGTCGGGCGTTTAAGGAGGCGGAGAAGAGTTCTGATTGGTGGCGCCAGATTGGCTCCGTGCTAGTTAAAGGAGAAAAGGCGGTGCTTTATTCGCACAATGAGCACATGCCACATGAGCAGTCGCCTTATGTTTTGGGGGATGCCAGGAGCAACTTTGATGCTGGGGTTAAGATTGACCTGACTACGGCTATTCATTCGGAGGTGAA
>DATBWL010000057.1:0-8658 GCA_036514795.1 Minisyncoccota bacterium | reverse complement strand
GCGATCGTCGATCCCAATTGGGATGGCTTCTGGCGGATCATCATCCTTGATCTACCAGAAGAGCGCAAGAGCGAGCGTGAAGCCCTGCGTTACCTTCTGAAGAAGGCGGGATTCGTGGCCATCAAAAATTCCGTCTGGGTCACCGCTTACCCCTTTGAACACCTCTTCGCCAACATAAAAAAAGACCTCGGTCTGACGACCGAGCTGATGATCATCAAAACAAATTCCATCGATTCCGAAACAGAAAAAGTTTTTAAATCTATCTAAGAGGAATTGGAATTTTTTCGTTCATTCAATTCACTAATATTTTTCTTTACAGCGAGCTTTATGGATTCTTCTATTTTTTGATCATCCCTATCACCATAGTTATCTTTTTTATATATTTCAATTCTTGTTCCCCTGCTTGAAACAAGCCATTCCTCTCCTATCATTTCCTTTAGAGTAGAAGCTACAGTATTACAAGGATAAAAATCCATAGTATCAAAACCTTCGATAGTAACCATGTATTCACCGTCATGGCCGCCCCCACCAAATTGCACCCAAAAAGTTAAATCTCCCTCCAAAAATTTATGGGTAAAAGATTCGCCGTGGCTACTTTTATTATTTTCTTGCGGATTTTTTTCCATATTATTTTATAGCAAACACATTCACGCGAGCGGGTCTGAGAATGCCCTCTTTGGTTTTATATCCTTTGTGTAAAACCTTGGCGATCGTCTGATCTTTAGTTTTATCATCAGTGATGATTGATTCCACGGATTGATGGATAGCATGATCAAACATGTCCCCTTCGCTTACATTAGCCTCATCCACCCCATTTTCTGATAAAACTTTCAAAAGCTGAGCATGAATATATTCTACGCCAAGCCTCCAGTTTTTTTCGACTTTTTCCCAGGCCTCGCGGTTCGAAAAAGCCATATCGTAGGAATCGAGCACTGGTAATAATTCGTTAACAAATTCTTCGCGAGAATAGGCGGCTAATTTATGAAGCCGAGCTGACTCATCCTTTTTGTAATTAATAAAATCTGCCCGTTCCCTTTGCCAGTTATCTAAATACTCTTGCTTTTCTTTTTCGCAGGATTTTAATTTTTCCTTGAGATCTCTAATTTTCTTGATCGGGTCAGTTACCTTCAAATCCTCTCCGTCTTCAGGGACAAATTCAATTTCTTCTTTATTTAAATCTTGGTCTTTTTGCATAATGAGAATTTGCCTTTTGGAAGGTTCTTCGCAGGCCGACGGGCCGAGAAAAGAAAATTTTTAGCAAAAAATTATTCGTGCCTAACAAAAGGCAAATCGAATGGCTGTTTTTAGCGTTTTGACCATTGCGGAGATTTGCGGGCTTTCTTGAGACCGAATTTTCGGCGTTCTTTCGCGCGTGGATCACGCTTGAGGAATCCGAGAGTTTTCAGTTTACCTCTTAATTCATCGTCAGAAATGATTAAGGCCCGAGAGATTCCTAACCGCACAGCTTCCGCCTGAGAATGTATGCCGCCGCCAGAGACTTTTACGGAAACATCGAACTTTTCAGCAATTTTGGTCTTAACAAAAGGATCATTAATGATCCCTTGAAGTTCATCGGTTGGAAAATATTTTTTAACTTCTCGGCGATTGACGGTAAATTGAGCCTTTGAACCCGGAGTAAGTCGAACTCTGGCAGTAGAAGTCTTTCGGCGACCGACGGCTTCTAAATATCTTCCTTCAGTTGTTGTCTTTTTTACCATAAATTATTCGCTTATTTTTAAATTTTTCATAATTTTATTTCGGAGGCGATTAGCCGGCAACATACCATAGACTGCCAATTTAAAAAGCTCAGCATAACCCTTACTCGCCGCAATTTTTTTTACTGACAGCAATTTAAAACCACCCGGATATTTAGAATATTTCTCATGAAATGTAGTATCCGACTTCTTTTCATTGATCTTAACCTTGGATGCGTTAATAATAAACACCTTGTGAAGAGCAATTTTATTCTTCTCAAAATTAGCCTTGTTCTTGCCCATCAAGAGCGTTGCTGCCTGACTGGCGATTCTGCCTATTGCTTTTCCTTTTGCATCGATAGTGTATTCCATAAGATTATTATATTACTATATAAACTCAATTACCGCCATTAGGCTAGCATCTCCAGCTCGGCGCGGCATTTTAACAATTTTGGTATAACCGCCACTCCGACTTTTGTATTTAGGCGCAATCTCGTCAAATAATTTTTTAACTTCCCTTTTCCTGTTCAAAAGTTTAGCCGTTATCAATCTTCTTCGAGCCAGCGTATCTCCTTTAGCGGTCGTCACTATCTTTTCAATAAATGGTCTTAGTTCTTTAGCTTTTGCTTCTGTTGTTTTGATCTTACCTTTTATAATAAGGTTCAAAGCCAAAGACTTTAGAAGAGTTCTCCTTTGGTTTCTAGTTCGACCGAATTTTCTGTTGGCGTTGTGGTGCCGCATAAAATTATTTCAGGGTTATTCCAAAATTACTCAAAATTCTTTTAATCTCGTTAATTCCTTTTTCTCCGATCCCTTCGATTTTAAGCAGGTCTTCTTTTTTCTTTTTGGCGATGCCTCCGATTGTTCGAATATTAGCCGCATTTAGGGCATTCAATGTTCTGGTTGAAAGTTCAAGATTATCAATTCTGGTTTTTAATACCTCAGTCTGATCTTCCGTTCCACCTTCATCAATTTTAGGCGCTTCTTCTTCATTATCTGCCGGCAAAATTTCTTTCTCGGGGGCCGGTTTAATATCTAAAATAGCATTAAGCTGGCTGATCATGGTAGCAATCGATCTTTCTAGGGATTCTCTTGGTGTAATTGTGCCATCGGTCTCAATGGTAATCCTCAAGCGGTTATGATTCGTCTTGTCGCCGACGCGCATGTTCTCAACTTCATAACTGACGCGACGGATAGGAGTAAAAATAGCATCCAAGGCAATGGTCCCAATCTCGACTTTGCCTTTTTGATGATTTTCCTTAGAAACGAAACCCATGCCTCTCTCTACTGTCATTTCAATATCAAAATTTAGACCCTTGCCGGTGATTTCAGTGATATATAAATCAGGATTAAGAACTTCAATTTGACCAGGCGCTTTGATCATTCCGGCAGTGACAACCTTTGGCCCCTTCACAGAAAGAGTAACTTTTTGAGGTTCCTCTGTGGCCATGTTGAAGCGAATTTTTTTTAAGTGAAGCAAAATAGTAATGACATCTTCCTTGACACCGTCGAGAACAGAAAATTCATGAGGCACTCCGGCGATCTTAACGGAGGTGATAGCAGAACCCGGCAATGAGGAAAGGATAATTCTGCGCAAAGAATTACCTAGGGTATGCCCGTAACCAGGATAAAGACCGTCTATCTCATAGACGCCCTTAAGAACATTAGTTCCTTCTTCTAAAACAATGCGAGGCTTAGATGGCAAAATGACGTTTAAATCAGACATAAAAATTTTAAAAACATTACTCTTTTAAAAATGACTAATAATTTTTAACGGCTATAAAATTCAATAACGGCCGGAAAATTTAGCGCCTCTCCAGCGATCTTCGGATGGCCAGAAACTAGTGCGACATTTTTCTCAACATCAAACTTGAGCCATAGAGGATTAACATGGCCTTTCAATTTTTTGGCGAGATCCTGGAAAAGAGTTTTATTTAGGCTACCTTCTCTGATGGAAATCTTATCGTTCGGCCTGACTGTAAATGATGGGATATTCACCCTTTTGTCATTGACAGTAAAATGACCATGGGTAACCATTTGACGCGCCAGCGCCCTCGTATGGGCGATACCTAGTCGGTAGATGACATTGTCCAGACGAGTTTCAATCTTGGCAAACAAGTGATCGGCGGCAGAACCGTGACTCGCCATAGACTCTTTAACATATCTCGCAAACTGACGCTCCGACAACCCGTAACTAAATCTGATTCTCTGTTTGTCTAAAAGTTGTAAACCGTAATCAGACATAGCTTTACCACGTCTCACTTTACCGCGGCTCGCTTCCGAGATAGTGAATTTCTGGGTTTGACACTTTTCATAAACCCCAGGTCCTAATCTTCGACATATTTTATATTTTGGTCCGGTAATCATTTAAGTTATAAAGTTGAAAGTTATAAAGTTCATAAAGTTAAACTCGGCGGGGCTTCTTTGGTTTGGGTCCGTTATGCGGCACCGGCGTAGCGTCTCTAATGGATGTTATTTCAATCCCTCTCGACATAAACGCGCGAATCGCTCCCTCGCGTCCAGGTCCGACACCTTTGACAACGACATCAGAATCCTTAATTCCCAAAGCTAGAGCTTTTTCGCCTATCAGATCACCGACCTTGGAAGCGGCAAAAGGAGTGCCCTTCTTGGCGCCCTTGAATCCCTGCTGTCCCGCCGAAGACCAGAAAAGTGTATTTCCCTTTTTGTCCGAAAAAACAACCTTGGTATTGTTAAAAGTGGCTTCTACATGAAGAACGCCAGAATTAATTTTTTTCTTGGGAGCCTTAGCTGTCGCCTCTGGAACTTCTTTAGCAGAAACTGCCTTTGAAGCTTCTGTCGGCGCGATGTCTTTAGTTGTGTCTGTTTTTTTTACCATTATAACTTTTATGTTTTCTCGGTTGTCTTTCTTCCTGAACCCATGGTCTTTCGAACATTACCCCTAACGGTTCTGGAGTTAGTCTTAGTTCTCTGCCCTCTGACTGGTAGTCTTCGAAGATGTCGGACGCCCCGGTAAGCTTTTATGTCTTTCAATCTTTTTATATTACCGGAAATTTCTCGCTTCAGATCACCTTCAATCTTCGTGCTTTCGATTATTTTTCTGATTTTATTCTCCTGGTCTGGAGTCAAATCTTTGGCGAGCGTCCCCTCTGCTATTTGAGCCGTTTTCAAAATTTTTTTTGCAGTAGAAAGTCCTATACCGTAAAGAACGGTTAAGCCATGTTCTAATCTCTTTTCATTGGGAATGGTAATACCTAAAATTCTCATGTAAAACTAAAAAAAATTATTGTTTTTGTTTATGTTTTGGATTCTCGCAAATAACCCGCAAGTGACCTTTACGCCTGATGATTTTGCATTTCTCGCAAATTTTCTTAATTGAGGCTCGTATTTTCATAATAAAAGTAAACAAAATCAATAAAGCCCGTCTGGCCTCTTTGGACTTATATACTAACTCATTTAAAATCTTTTTACAACCCTACCCTTCCCGCCATATGGATCCAGGATAACTTCAACTCGATCACCGATTAGTACCTTGATTCGATGCATTCTCATTTTTCCCGCCAAATAAGCTAGAATTTCACGGTCATCAGCTAGTTTAACCTTAAACAAGGTGTTGGGTAATGCCTCGGTCACGACTCCAGCAACCGTATCTCTATTTTTTTCATTTTTATCGATCATTTAAGGCGAATTATATACTAACAAACAAACTGCCAGGAGTCAATCTCGGCATGGCGAGATTGACTCCTGGGGGCCTATTTAAAAACTAGTGTATTGATTATTTTAATATCCCCGTCATCTTTGGGAAATTTCGACCTCCAAAAAGGAGAAACTTTGGCCTCAGCTCGGTTAATTTCGGGGTAATTAAATAAGATTTTTGATAATTCACTTTTACTCTTTCCTTTTAAATCATCCGCCAATTTCGCTTCATCAACCTGCCAAACTATTGTTCCGTTCCCCGCTAAGCTAAAATTAATTTCTTCAGCGCTAATTAATGTCGCTTGGTCATTTTTTAAGGCAAAATTTAAGCCACTAACATCTGAAATAATTATTTTTTGATCATTATTAATATCATTAACAACCAACTTTGCAACCTGAGATGACAATTTATTTTCATCTATAATAATGGCTAACAATTTACCTTCTGTAAATACCGGTACGGTCGAATCTTTTGAGGTAAAGGTGGCATCATTGTTTGTAACCTCAAAAAAAGTTGCGCCCTTAATCAGAGTATATCCTTTAGGCAGTTCCGCTTTAGCCTTTTTGAACAATTTGTCATTTAATGAAATAGCTGACTCAGATCTAATTTTTTCAACTTCATCTTGGGGGGCCACATACATTAATCCTGTGACAGCTCCGCCAATTTCAGTTTTGGATCGTGCATAAAATTTTTCATATTTTGAACTGCCTTTGAAACCGGGAATCGTGAAATCAGTAAGTCCAACATTGTATTGGCTTCCAGCCTTGTCTGCGTGAACAGTAACTTCAACCGAACCGGGAATAGTAATTCCATCTTCAATACTTGTCCCGGGCACGGTGACAGAATTTTCAATCCGAAATATCAGGCCGGTTGGATCCTCGAGCCTTGTATTGATGACTAATTGTTGAGACTGCTTGCTAAAATTATTATAAACAACAACTCTCCCAGATGCCTTCGTATCCAATGTTTCTGGCTGGGATGAATTTATAGTTTTTGTCTCTACATCACTTAAGGTCATGAGCTGGTATGATAAATCTGCATCCGGGTTATTCAACTCAGCCTTGAAATTGTCGTCTTTAAGCGTAAAAACTTCGCTTTTAGGTGTGACTGTCACAACGGCGCCGGAAAATAATGACGATAAGGCAAAAACAAGAAAAATTATACTGACAACAGCCAGCGCCCAGATAGCAAATCTTCCGCCATCCTCGTTCGAACTAGCAGTAAAAACTGGATAATTTGTTTTCTTAAAAATCTTAGAGATTTCCTCTGTCTTTTTTTTAGCCGTTTTTTTTCCTTCAAGCATAGTTTTAGGTTGCGGCTGAATTTTTGCCGGTGCTTGTCCCGTTTTGGCGGGAGCTGGCCTTTTAGGTTTTACAACAATATCTTGAAAAGTATTTTTAGGCATAAATTTTTATATTCTGTTGATAAAAATTGATTCTATAATTAAAAATGGATCATACTCCGCGTTGTTTCCCGCATGACAGTAAGGCTGAAAAACTCGGGGCTCTAATATTGTAACATTAAATCTCCCTTGTGTAACTGTGTATTGGTGGAGCTGTTCTTGGTCGATCAACGACTTAAATAAAACGGCCACATCGGCATCGACAGTCAGAAATATTCGTTCTGGCAAGGGCTGTCGACTAGAAACTTCACTAAGAGAGTCTTGAAAAGCCCTGAGCCAATCCCCTCTTGGGTCGGCCAGTGATTGCTCGACCTGTCCGCTGGTTTTCTTTTCAGCATGACCGGAAAGATAGAGATCAAGCAGGGAACTGGACTCACTAATGTCTTTATTAAGTCCCCGACTCAAACTCCTAATGAAAAAATTCTTGCCGTAAGGAAATGAAATTGATTCCTCTAAAACATCATCGGAGACCTTAGCTAAATCAGTAATCTCGCCGGCGATATCAACAAAAAGAAAACCACTTTCGGCTGGAAACAGATCTCTCGTAACGACAAAAGTCGCAAACGGGAAAGAATGAAATTTTATTTCATAGTTAAAAAATTTCTGGATTCGGTATTCCAACTCTCGAAGAACTTTTTCCGGACTCAGGGAAATATACATGGCGACTTCTAAGTCTTTTGTTTTTCGACCAAAAGGATTAATTGTTTTATAACCATTCAATTTGATCTGCATTATTTCTTGTTCCAAAATACGAATGTTTTCTCCTAAATCCTGATATCGCTCAATATTATTTAGTTCAAAATTTTTAACTTCTCTACAGGCAAGCTCGGTGATTATCTTCGAGGTGAGGGTGAATGGAGTGTTGCGACTTAAGGTCATTGTCCTAGTCTGAGCGGCGTACCAAGGGGAAGCCAAAAAACAATGAACCTCCGTTGGGGCGCCCAAAGCCGCCCTATCAAGACTGTTGGCGACCTTCTCCAGCGAACGGGCGGTTTCAGACAAGAAAACATTGAAATCGAGATCAGGGGCCAGAGTGATCGGCTGGCGGACAGTATAAAGAATTTCCGGTTTACCCTGAGCGGAGTCGAAGGGTTTTTTTGAAAACCTGACTAAGGCTCCGCCGACCGAGCCTGAGCCGATGTCAAAAACCACCGCTAACTTATCTTTTCCTTTTCTCGAGGAATTCATGATTTTATTATAACATTTATTATTACTCCAAAATAGCTTTGATGCGGCGGATGCCGGTGGCGACGGCTTCTTCTTTCAAAATTTTAAATTTTGCCCCGAGCGGAGTCGAGGGGTTGTTAGAAATTGCCAGCTCTGCTGTATTCTTCACATGCGGACCGCCGCAGAATTCGATGCTAAAGAAGTCAGACTTCGGGCTGCCCTTGAAGTCTGACTTCTCTGGTCCGCCGATCATGTAAACACTAACTGTATCTCCGTATTTCGCGCCAAATTCCATTTCGGCTCCTAATTTTTCGGCTTCGGCTTTCGGCATTTCTTTTTTAATGACATCAAGACCTTCTTTTATTTTTTGATTAACTAAATCTTCAATCTGCTTTTTCTCCTCATCTGTTAGTTTGCGCTCAAAGGCGAAGTCTAGGCGAAGCCGCTCTTGGGTAATATTGCTTCCTCTTTGCTTCACTCCTTTGCCTAAAACTTTTTGTAACGCCGCCAAAAGTAAATGGTGCGCCGTATGCAGACGGATAGTTTTCGGATCCGTATCCGCCAATCCTCCCTTGAATTTATGCTCCGCTCCCTTTCTGGATTCAATTTGATGTGATTTCATTTTATTTTTAAAATCTGACATATCGACGGTCTTGCCCTGCTCATGAGCCAACTCGAGAGTGAGTTCAATCGGAAATCCATAGGTGGTGAAAAGAATG
>DATBWL010000056.1:0-2288 GCA_036514795.1 Minisyncoccota bacterium | reverse complement strand
CGCCTCGCTGAAGCTACGGCGAAGCGGGCCGGCGGGAGGGGTCTGTCTTCTAATTGCATTTTCCATTTTTAGATGAAGATTTTCCAAATGCTATCCGATTCTTTGTACCATTTATAGATATCAGAAAATCGGTCAGCCGGATTAGTTACCTTGTTAATAATGAGCCCTTGAACATTTTTAGCCACTACATAAATAAATTCTGGAGAATAAATGAAGATTGCCGGCTTGTCTTTAGCCATTTCTTTTTCAAAATCGGCATATTTGGAGAGTCTGGCTTTTTTATCGATATTGCCGAGTGTCGCTTCCAGTATCTTATCTACTTTGGCGTTAGTATAGAAGGCGATGTTTAATCCCGGATCGTTTCGCTGTGATGAGTGCCAGAACGCGAATAAATCTCCTTCATTATTTATGATTTCGCCAAAGAGAAGCGCCTCATATTTTCTAGGCCTGATGATGTCTTGGTTTAAGCTTGAAATCTCGTAAATTTTTAGTTCAACAATAACTCCGATTTCTCCAAGATTTTTTTTGATCAATTCAGCTGTCTTTTGGAGTTCCGGCGCATCAGAGGTTGAAAGAGAAAATTGGAGCGTCGAACCCCCTTTTTTATCTTTTGGATCAGTTTTTTCCATTATTCCATCAGCATTTAATTTCCAGCCGTCATCCGCCAGGATTTTTTTGGCTTTCTCAAATTTGGCGAATCTTGCTACTTCTTTTTCTTCGGCATCCGTTATTTCCGTTTGATTTTTTTCTTCAGTTAGGCTGACATAGTCAATCATATTTTTGGGAATTGGGCCGTCAATCACGGTTGCATAGCCTGAGAGAACTTCTTGGATGATTTGATCTTTGTCGATTGCCAGCTCGATTGCTTCGATTACCGTTTTGTCGGCAAATAAGGAAGTCTGATTTTGGTTAAAAAAGATACCGAAAATTCGGGGCAGTACAGCCGTCTTGATTCTAAAACCCTTGTCTTTCAACTCTTGGGCTCGCTCCGGCGTGATGGCGCTGGCTTGCTCGATATCGCCTGAATGGAGCGCCTTTAACAGCTCATTTTCACCCGGATAAAAATTAATGGTGAGATTATTGATATAAGGCTTACCTAGGGCGAACCGGCTGAAGGATTGCAATTCATAATAATCCGGAACGCCAGATGATTTATTTTTTACAGTTTTTATTTTATAAGGTCCGGAGCCGACTGCTCTGATATTCAGTTCAGAGAAACTGAATTCCTCCGGAGTGATATTTTTCCAGAGATGAGCGGGCAAAATTCCAATCGTCAAATTATTCAAAAAAGAAGAATAAGGCTGCTTCAGGGAAAATTGTACAGTGTGTTCGTCTATTTTAGTCGCTGTCACGCCTTCCCAGTTTAGTTTTCGCGGGCTTTTGATGTTTGGATCTTTTATTTTGTTTATCGTGAAGACGACATCATCAGTTGTTAGCGGCTCTTTGTCGTGAAAAAAGATATTTTGCTTAAGGGTGAAAGTATAGGTTAAATCGTCTTCAGAAATTTCATATTTTTCCGCTAAATCAACGGCGAGTTCGCCATTATTTTCTTTTTTCATGAGGCCCGAGTACACGAGGGCCGAAAGATCCTTGTCGGCGTCAGAGAGGGCGAGTATTGGGTTAATGAATCGCGGAGTTCCGACTATGCCTTCATGGAGCGATCCTCCGGAAATCGGCACTTCAGCCAAGAAAAGATTATTGATCTTGCCGACCAAAATAATGGTTGAGACGGCAAGGACGGCGAAAAGCACGAGAAAAAATAAAAACTCCTTTTTAGAAAAAGTACTCAGAGCTTTTTTTAATTCATCTTTAGTGGGCAGTTTTAAGCCTGTCAAAAGGTTTTTGAGTTTTTCCATATGAATTAATGGCGGGAAGAGGTTCGACCTCGAGGAGCCATTTAAATAAGTATTGCCATAAAAACCCCTTACATATTTTCTGGAGAATACAAAATTAAAATTGAGGACTTTGTTGTTCCCGTTCCTACCGATGATAGCAACATCCCCCCGCCGTCTCCTCCGCCTAGGGCTCCACCGACGCCGGCGGCAGACCTTTGCAGTAATATTGACATAACCAGGAGAACCGAGAGAATTACTTGCAACCAAGGCAAGATATTAGCAATCAGACTCATGGGTTACTTATAGCAGATTTTAAAAAATTAGGCAAATATCATATAATGAAGGCATGAAGATAAATGTGGGAATTTTGCGTGGCGGGCCGAGCCCCGAATACGAGACTTCGATCAGAAGTGGCGGGCAAGCCTTGTTTGCCCTCGATCGCGAGAAGTATCG
>DATBWL010000055.1:0-2757 GCA_036514795.1 Minisyncoccota bacterium | reverse complement strand
AACCAGGCGACGACCCGGAGAAGGGCATCTCTCCTGTGGGGCGTTACGCCTTACCTCATCGAGTTCGGGGAGACGACGGACGAGATGATCTGCAGGGGAGAGACGGCGCTGCTTGATAACGGCCTCGCGGACTTCGGAGAGACGATCGTCATCGTCTCAGGCACAAAGGTGGGCCTTAGAGGCGCGACCAACATGATGAAGATAGACTGGATAGGGAGCGAGGAGTGCCGGATATATCTCAAGAGCGGAAGGACGCCTTGATTATAAGATCATTTCTCTTTTTTTAAATGCCTTTTGAAGTATGATTCTAAATTAGACAGAATTTCCTCGGAAGACTTTAAATTTGGCTGCAACTTGTTGGCCCAATCTCGTCCTGGATGTATGGTATCCCAAAGTGATTTTTGCTGATTGTACCTGCCACCACCAGGATCATGATTCCCAAACCCGTCCAAAAATCTATTCCAGACTGGTGCAAACATCTCTATTAATAAAGATTCGCCTAAAGGTATCCAAATATCATCAACTATTAAATATCGACAACGAAAGCTATTTAAATTCAGATTCGTCGTTTCCTTAATTGAACAGGCATGTTCTTTAAGTCTTTTAAATAAGACATCGCCCGGGGTCATATCCAAACCGAAGCCACCCCTTCTGGCGCCAGCCGGTACCGCCTTTCCTACATAAATTGGAGCTTTGAATTCATTATTTTGATTTAGTTCAGATAATTTTGTATAAGGCCTAAATTCTTGCCCGAAATAATAGATTGCATATACACCTGCACCGCTAAAGGGTTCAGGCGGCAAGGCAACAATTGGCTGCTCAAGTAACGCTTCAGCCACACTGAAACCAAGATTTTTTTTATCCAATGGATTGTAAGGTTTATTAAATTCCGTCATTTAAAGAACTCCGCAGCCCTGTCGCGATGGCTTGTCCTAATTTTACTGGTACAGCATTGCCTAACTGCCTCATGCTTTCTGTCCACGAGCCAAAGAAAAGATATTCGTCAGGAAACGTTTGAATACGTGCACTTTCTCGAACCGTGAAATAGCGAACGCGACCATTCGAAAACGCAATCATGTTTTCGCCACCTGGAACGCCATGATCGCCAGCTTTCAAGGTTTTAGCTGGAAGATCGAGCAAACTGCCAGTATGCCCTGCATATATTTTTGCGCCTGGATTAAAAACGTGATTCGAGATTCCGGATGATGGATATTTTTCAGGATCTGGCAGATCACAAATAGCATCTCTAACAGTTATCCAAGGTTTGATCAATGGCTGGTTATTTGACGCACGCAGTTCCGTTACTATAGAAAGAAATTTGTGCGGCACCACTCCCCGGTCTTTTTTTGATACTTTATGTCTCTCCCAATATTCACTCGATACCCATTGACTCCACAATAAAGAATCGAGTGAGTTGGTTTGAGGTACATTTTTCTGAAAAGACCAGCTTACGTTTAAATCAGATCTGAAGCCGACGATAAAAACGCGCTCTCTAATTTGGGGAACTCCGTAATTTGCGGCATTAAGTAATTGGAAAACAATATTGTATTCACGAGGGGCACCCTTGCTTTGCTGCTGTTCTAGTCGTGATAAATGATCACTCCAATTCTCGGACTTTCTCCTTTTCAGAGAAGGATATGAGAGCCTTAGCAGAATATACTCAAAATACGTTGCAAAAGAATGCCGCAGAAGGCCTTTTACGTTTTCTATTAAGAAAATTTTTGGTCGTAATGCATCCAACGCCTCTATCGTGACTGGGAACATATCTCTTTCGTCTTTATGACCTCGATGCTTACCACCTTGAGAAAATGGCTGGCATGGCGGTCCTGCCGCCAATAACGTGAGCTCATTATTTAAATTGCGAAAATCAAATTTACGAACATCGCACTCCACGATGGACCACTTTGAAATCGGTGCAATACCCAATTCTTTATTCTGCCTTAATGTATCGCAAGCGTGTTTATTCCATTCGAAAATAGCATCATGTTCAAAGCCAGCATTTGAGATACCGAGAGCCAAGCCTCCAGCACCTGAAAAAAGTTCTATCGATTTCAAGCTCATGACTCCAGAAAATTTATGATTTTTTTCTTTATATAAAGAATGTTTCGAGTTTCACATTCCCAAATAATCAAATAAAGCCAGCCTAATCGGTTTATTTTATTTAGATTTTTTTGGTCTCTTTTTTTATTAGCGTTCAACTTTGGAAGCCAAAAATCAAGACGAGTTTTAGGAAGTCTCTTGCCTGATCGACAATGATGTCTATGCCAAAAACAACCATGAACAAAAATCATTTTTTTTCTTTTCCTAAAAACAATATCTGGATATCCGGGAAGAGTTCGATCATGAAGGCGATATCTGTACCCCATGGAATGAAGTAAACGCCGCACGGCCATTTCGGCCTTCGTGTCCTTTGCGTGGACACGTCCCATTCGTTCGCTCCTCTCTTTAGGCGATAAAGGATCAAGCCTCCTTAATTTTATTTTTTTAATCATACGAACAAAAATTCTATATCATATGAAAGAAGAAATAATCAAAGATTTTAAAGGGTCCGTTACGAGTAATAAACCCGCCTACCTTATATAAGCCTCTGTCACATACCTTCTCATCATCCTGTGTGAGTTGAAGTAGTAGGCTATCTTGCCTATCGAGTTCTCCATCATGCGCATCCAAATGTGCCTGTTGTCGTAGTAGGCGGGGAGGACCTCCTTTTCGAGCTTGCTGTAGAGGTCCTCGGCGTCGAGCTCGTCGGTCGACGTC